>JAGFXV010000306.1 GCA_017861475.1 Bacillota bacterium
AAACGGGTGGTGTAACATCTACCCGAAATGGATTTAGTCCGGTAACTTGCAATAAATTCGAAATAGCAGGCAGAAAAAGTGCAACAAACAGAAATGATATTTGCTTGCGATACAAAGATATTTTTTCCCGGTACCCATTGGCAAGAATAATTAAAGTTACTATGGCAATTACATAGTTGTAAACAGCAAATACCCAGAAGACAGGGCCATAGGTTTTGCCAACCGTCGGAAACGAGCCGCTGTAGTCCAGAAATATATTTTGTCTGATCAAACCGTGAATATCATTGGTCCATATCAAAATGTTAACTGCAATCGGAATCGTGATTAAAATGAAAGCTACCCAGCGTGACGTAAGCCAGCTTTCGCGCCGGGTAAATTTCAGAACCAAATAAAAATACGTTACCGATATCAATGTTATCGGTACATATTCGATATTGGCCCAGAATATTTTTGTTGACAAATCAAGTGCGGCCATTTCCAAGGCCTGACCGACAATCCAAATTTCAGCCAGGATCAAGGTTAACAGAAAGAACCGTGCGCCAAATACGGTACGGTTTTTCCATGTATAAAGAATTAATCTCACAAGTATATATGTGATCAAAAATGATACCCAGAGATAAGGTATGAATTGGTATTTAATTTTAATCACTCGCTTTATTTTTTCTATACATTAAATATACAATCGTTTTTAAAAAATAATCCTATAATATTTTAACGTATTCATACCTATTTTCCCACTTAGATCCAGCAGGAAAATTTATATGCCCTCCGACTGATCAGGGATATTTTGTTTTTCCTGCAAAATAAAATTAAGCGTCCAAAATCATAGTAGGATTTTACTATTTATATATGCATGCTAATATTAATCAACAAATGTTTTATATCGGTGAGGAGGATTGAATGCATATGAATCTACTGGCTATAATCGGCAGTCCTAAAGGAAAGAACTCGAATAGTGAGCATCTGTTGCAGGCATTTCTGCGTGGTGCGGAAGAAGCCGGTGCCCAAACCGAAACCGTTTATCTCAAAGATAAGAAAATCAACCACTGCAACGGTTGTTTCAGTTGTTGGGCCCAGACTCCCGGCAAGTGTGTGCATGAAGATGATATGTCCGAGCTCATACAAAAACTCCGTTATGCTGATATTCTGGTTATGGCTACCCCACTTTATGTTTATACCGTACCGGGTTTAATGAAAGACTTCATGGATCGCACCCTCCCTATATCCCTTCCTTATGTCTATAAATATGGAGATCGGTATGTCCATCCGGGACGTTATGAAGACCAGCATCGTACCAAAGTAATCCTGATCTCCAACTGCGGATTGCCCACCAGGCAATATTTTTCGGGCTTACAGGAAACCTTTCGTCTTTGGTGTTCCGGACCGGACCGGGTAATGGCTGGTTCCATCCTCTGTTCCGCCGGGCCGTTGCTGGGGATCGAACAAGCCCGTCCCTATATCCAGTGGTATCTCGACGCATGTGAAAAGGCCGGAAAGGAAATCGTCAGCAGCGGAAATATGACCGATGAAACACAGGCTATTCTTCAAAGGGAGCTTCTCGATGACACTGAGGCTTATGTGAACAACGGCAATGCCTTTTATGAACAGCTGCTGCATGAGAAAATGCCCGATATGAGTAAATGGACAGATAAATAATAAGTTTGTGAACCATGCCCTTTTTCCCTTCATTCATAAACAAAACTGTCATATTATAAACATATAATAATGAAGAAAAGCCCCCGCGCAGGGAGGTATGAACGTGAGACTCAGTCGCCGGCTGGTTGTAAAAGGAGATTTTTTAAAAAAATATCATCTGGGTCCAAACTATTCCCGTTTCACTGTCGACGATATCAGGAAAGTGCAGCGTCAGAGGCTGGGAAATCTGATTGCCCACGCCTGCAACCACTCAGATTTTTACCGGGAGTTATATAAAAGCCACGGAATCAATGCTGAAAATATTTGCGAATTGCAGATCACCGACCTGCCCATCGTAGACAAAAATCTGATCATGGACAATTTTAATGAGGTCGTCTGCAATAAAGCCATAAAAAAAGAATCCCTGTCAGCCTTTATCAATGACCCCGCCAGGTATAATGAGCGTTTTATGGGCAAATACACCGTCATACACACCTCCGGTTCCAGCGGAAAGATGGGCATCTTTGTTTATGATGACAAAGATCTGAATGCCATTAATGTACTGTTTGTAAAATATATTTTCAACGTCAGGCCGCTTTTAAAAATGCTTCCCCAGAGGGTAGCTTTTCTGGGCGCGGTCAACGGACATTATGCTGCCTACACAGCGGTCAGCCGCTATCGGGACTATTTTATTAAATTCCTGCCGGTATCGGTCGAGACAACCCTCGATCAAGTCATCCGCGAGTTGAACAGCTTCCAACCGACGATCCTGGTAGCCTACAGCTCCATGTTATATCACATGGCCGGCGCCCAGCTTGAAGGGAAACTGCATATCAATCCGCAGGCTATAAATACCGGTGGAGAACTGCTGACCCCACGGCAGAGAACAGCCGCCCAGGAAGCATTTGGAGTCATGCCCCGGAGTATATACGGTGCATCCGAGTCAATCATCATCGGAGCCGAGACTGCTTATAACGACGGAATGTATTTATTTAATGACTGGAACATCTTGGAGACTTTAAACGACCAGGATGAGCCGGTTCCCACAAAAACCTATGGGCACGCGATTCTGACCAATTTATACAATTATGTCTTGCCATTGATCAGATATCGAATGGATGACGTTTTGCGTATGTATAGGAACCCGGTCAATAAGAAACTGCCGTTTGAAGTAATCGACGGGATCGAAGGACGCACGGAAGATTTTCTGCAATTTAATACAGGCGGCAAAAATGTCGCCATTCATCCCCTGGTATTTGTGGAGTTTCATGTGCAAGGCCTGCGGCAAATCCAAGTCATCAAGAAACGCGAAGATTATTTTATCGCCCGGATATCCTTGTCTGATAATCATGACAGTACGATTGAAGCAGTGCAGCATCGCCTGCAGGAAATACTCGATAACCAACAGGCGACCGGCAAGGTCAGCTTTGACATTGAAGTGGTCGAGGAAATACCCAACGATCCCCTCACCGGCAAGTACAAACTGGTGGTCAATGATATGAAGAGCAAAGCGTAAATAATCACCCGCAGCAGTATCGGACATTGTATAATTTTGTTAGGAATGGGAGGGATAAATATGTTTGAATCACGCTGCGGAGTACGCTGCGATATCTGCGAAAGAAAAGAAGCGGTTCATTGCAAAGGGTGTCTTTTGATGGAAAAACCTTTCTGGGGCGGGGAGTGCCAAGTAAAATCATGCTGCGAAAGCAAAACTTTGAATCATTGCGGAGAGTGTCCTGACTTTCCCTGCGAAATGCTCAGCAACATGGGCAAAGATCAGGGCTACGATCCCCTGCCCAAGATTGAAATGTGCAGAATATGGGCGGCGGAAAAATAATACATAAGTTCTAT
>JAGFXV010000034.1 GCA_017861475.1 Bacillota bacterium
CTGATCTTTCGAAAAAGATCATTTTTTCCTCGGATTCTCATCCAAGGTTTTTTCGCACTTCTTGTTCTCTTTGTTCTGTTTTATCAAGATCTCGCGCTTCACTCTCGTTCCGCGCAAGAATTATGATAACACCTGGACATTATTATGTCAAGATTTCTGACACGGTTTTTTTATATTCTTTGCTAAAGTATTTTCTTAAATTCAATTATTTTTCAAATAATTAAGACCCCCGCTACAGGGGTCTTAATTGTTCAATATTCTATCCGACTTTTTGTTTCTTTTTCTTTATTATTGAAATCGCACAATCGGGACAAACCATTTCGCAAATACTGCAGGCAATGCAACTATCCTCGTCTTTTGGTTTGACTGTAGGTGTGCCGTATACACCCAGTTTATCTGACCAAACGATAACCTGATTAGGGCATTTTTCCTTGCACAACCCGCAGCCTTTGCAGAATTCCGGGAATATATTGAAGGTTGCTTTATCCAGTTCAAAACTTATTGCTTCAGCTTCTTTAGGCATTGATCGCCACCCCTTCCTTAAGGGATTTTTCAGCCATTTCCCGCCCTATTTCCAGAGCTTTAAAGTTCAGTTCTCTTAGTTTAGGGTCTTTTTCGAACTTATAGCCCAGTTTGTGTTCCAGGGCAGCCTTGGCAGCTTCGAAGCTTACCACATTGCTGAGTCCAATTACAGCCCCCATAATAATGATATTAAACACTCTGGGGTGCAGTTCGTTGTTGGCAGTATCAATAGCCGGCAGGGCTATGATCTGCTTTGCTTGCTGCGGCAGTTCTTCCGCTTCAACTTTAAAGCTGCTGTCATATACATAAAGGGTTTCCGCTCCGGAATAGCTGATTGTCCTGGCTACAGCTCTCTCACTCAAAGCGATAACGATGTCGGCTTTTTGAAATTTGGGAGCACCGATTCTTTTATCACTGAATTGCAGAAAAGCTATTGATACTCCGCCTCTTTGCTCCAATCCGAAGTTAGGGATATATAATGCCTGTTGATTTTCATTATAGGCAGCTTCAGCTAATATTTCTGCTATTGATTGTACACCTTGTCCGCCTTCTCCTGCCAAGGCAATTCTTACTAAAGCCATTATTTATCCCCCTTTCCAAAAGGAGTCTTAAGTTCTCCAACCGGGAAATATTTCTCCATTTCGTCTTCAAGGAAGTTCCATGTCTGTTGGGCATTCGTTCGCCAGTTGGTGGGGCAGGTGGAAAGAACCTCGACAAATGAGAAGCCATTGCCTTCCATCTGGTTTCTTAATGCACTTTTAATGTATTTTTTCAATTGTTTATATTTTGAAACCGTGGCCCGGGCCACATATGCACTGTCCGGGGTTAATTGGGCTATAAATTCCGGTCCCATGGTGGGATATCCGGTCAGTTCGGGGTCCCTGCCGTAGGGTGAGGTTTCCGTCTTCTGTCCCGGCAGGGTGGTAGGAGCCATCTGTCCTCCGGTCATACCATAGTTGGTGTTATTGACCAGGATCAAAGTGACCTTTTCATTTCTTACTGCTGAGTTAAGCAAATGCTGGGACCCGATTGAATAGCCTCCACCATCGCCCATGTAACCAACACAAACCAATTCGGGCCGGGATCTTTTTATACCTACCATTACCGGAGTAGTTCTGCCATGATGGGTCTGGGTGCTATCGCAGGCGAAGAAGTTCCAAGACAGCAGCGAACATCCAATGTCGCAGCCAAATATAACCTGATCCTGAATTTCCAGTTCATCTATTACTTCTCCCAGCGCCTTGAGCACAATTCCATGTCCGCAGCCGGGACAAAATTTATGCGGTTTGCTGGGCAGATACCATGATTTTGGGATTGCTTGAACAGCCATTATTCTACCTCCTTTCTACAAAACAGACTTAACTTTATCGATAAGATCGCTTTCAATAATTCCAACCCCAGGCATAAACAGCGTTTCAATTTTAACTGTTTCACCGTAGATTTCCTGTTTAACCAAGCGCTCCAGCTGACCAATGGCTGATTCTGCTATCAGTAGCTTTTTCGCACCGCTTTTGGCAATGGCTGCACGCAGTTCCTGTTGAGGGAAAGGTCTTAAGGTTATCGGCCTGAAATATCCGGCTTTGATTCCCTGTGCACGTAAGGCCTTTACTGCGTCATCGGCAGCCCTGGATACAACTCCGTGGGTCACTAAAATGATATCTGCATCCTCACAGAATTTTTCATCATACTCTGTAATCTGAGGGGCCAAAGCATCATACTCAGCTTGAACTTTCGTTATTACTTCATATAATTCTTCTTCCAGGCTGTATATATTACAAAGGTGGCTGGGACCACGATCTTGACCAATTTTGCCGCCCAAGCCAATCAAAGGATAAGCTTCTTCCATTTTAATGCCACGGCTTTCAGGGTCATACATTTCCAGGGGTTCGCGCATCTTGGCCTGATATCCGTCTCCGAGGATAAATACCGGAAATCTGAACTTCCAGGCAGTATTAAAACCCTTAATGATATAATCAAAAATTTCCTGATGGGTGGAGGTTGAATAAACAATACGGTGCCCTTCACCATTGCCTCCATAAGTTGTGAGCGACACTTCCTGTTGGGAATAGACAACTGTTCCCGATGAAGGTCCGCCGCGCTGCTGAATGATTGCCAACAATGGTAAACGCATAGCCTCCGCCATACCAAAAGGCTCCTGCATCAAGACATTACCTGGACCGGCAGTAGCTGTAAATGCTTTTTTGCCACTTTGTACTCCGCCGCAAACGGTGAACCCAGCGGAAAGTTCGTCTTCCGTCTGTAAAAATCCCTTGCCATATTTGGGTGCCATTCGCGTCCAATAATGCATGATTTCATTCTGGGGGGTGATAGGATAGCCAAACATTATGTCTGCGCCTGCTGCCAAACAAGCCCAAGCGGCAGCTTCGTTGCCAGTCATAAATGACTTTTTGCTCTCGCCAATTACTCTCTCCATTTATATAACGCACCTCCTATTAAACAAATTTTAAACTGATCAAATAAACTACCACATTGCTGCAGGCATATGGCGCTTAATATATTTGACCGGTAAACCAAAGTTATTCACATTACTGTCTTTGAGTTCTTCAACAATTGCTACATATATAATAGGTAACTGCAGGATCCGGGCTGCTTCTACAATGATTTCGTTGCCGGCGGATATGATTTCTGGAGTTGTTTCATCTCCCATATGAGTATTGGCTACAATTGCATCTACTCTTCCCAAACCCTCAACATATTCTAAAATCCTGTCGAGTGAATTGGTCATTGGACGTGATGCATTCAGAACTGCTATGACTTTTAATTCGGGAGTCTGATCAATATCCTCAACCAAATTGAGTGTTTGTGCTCCGAATACCCCATAACCAATATCCAGGATAATATCGCCCTCATTTCGCAAAGCCCATCGTGCCCGGGGGATTAGCATGGCTCCGGTTTCCCCCAGTCCGAATGAATCTTCCCGAGAGCTACTGATTACATTTAAGTTCAGCTTTTCCAACTGATTTTTAATTGGCCTTAAAGTATAAAAAGGCTCCACTGTATCCAGATCGACCAGAGTGACCCGCCGACCTTGATTGCTCAGTTCCAGAGCCCTATTGATAGCCATTTCACTTTTGCCGCTGGCGTATTCTCCAATATATGCTTCAACTATTCTGGAATTTTCCTCAAACGTGAATATCAACACCTCCTGCGTGTTTGCGGCGGGGCAAGATGAATGATAATGCCTTGTCCGTTTTTTATTATTTTTTTAATGTAGCTTTTCTAAGTATAAATTAGTCATTAATGTGCGTCAATATTAAAGTTTAATCGTTTAAATAATACGCACATTTATGTATTGTTCATCCTAAAGCCATTATGTTTTGTCATTTATAACCCGGAAATTGTTTATTAAGTTGTAATCTATCCTATAATAATATTCCACAGTTTTATTATTTAACTCGAAAAGGCGGATCATCTCCGCCTTTTTCTTTTAAATATATAGTTATGATTTCTATTAAATTAACAGTTGAAAACAAATCAGCAGCAGGATTCCTGGGACCCCTAAAAAACCAGCAATTAAAACTGTCAACACATTAAGGGGCAGGCTGAAATCAAAATATGCTCCGATATAATTGGCAAGCATTAGCAGAACCAAGCCTATAATAGAATTTATAACCAGTTTCCATACTAATTTAAGCGGTTGCATTATCAGTTTGGCAATAATAAATATAATTACCAGGAGAAATAATATTGCCATCACTAAATTTGCTGTTGCCAACTAAAATTCCCCTCCTTCGGTCCCTAATAGTTCTCGTTTCTCCTGTTCTTTAAGTTTCTTTAACAGGTATCCGTATCTTTTTTCGGCCGCATTGACGGTAAATACAGCGTAATCAACCATATCCTCTTCGTCGGCCTGGGAAAGAACCTGATAGGCATGCCGGAGTTCATCTCCAGCTGCTTTAACTATTTCCGGGTTGATTTTTGTTCCTTTGGACAAAGCAAAAGGTTTTGAACCAATCCTTAAACACTTACACTTGAAGAAGCCGCACACTCTGCCATCCTCCTGGTAATTAATGCAGTGATTTCCATTTCACTGCATAATATGCCAGGGTTTTGTTTTATATGCATTCTTTTCTGCCTTCAATGGCCATTCGCAAAGTAATTTCATCGGCAAATTCAATGTCGCCGCCCACGGGCAGGCCATGCGCCAGACGTGTTACTTTAATTCCCTGTCGGGTTAAAGTGACTGCCAAGTATCTGGATAATACTTCTCCATCCATATCCGGATTAAAAGCCAAAATTACTTCTTTTATGTCTCCCTGGTCAAGCAGTTGATTGAGCGGCTGGAGATTAATATCCCCCAAGTCAATGTCGTCCATTAAGTTAAAATTACGGTTGAGGGCAAAATATCGCCCTCGATAACCGCTTTTCTCCAAGGCAATAATGTCACTGCTGTCAGCGACCAGACATAGTAAATTCCTGTCCCGAGAGGTATCCCGGCATATGATACAGGGATCTTCATCGGTCAGGAAACCGCAGTGCGGGCAGGGGAAAACCTTTTCCCGGGCAGCAACAATTGACTGTGCCAGTTGTCGTGCTTCGTCAGGCGGCATCTTTAGAATAAAAAGCGCCAGTCGCTGCGCTGTCTTGGGCCCAATGCCCGGCAGCTTCTGCAGTCGATCAATAAGATTCTCTAACGGCCGGGCCAATCTCATGATTCCAACTCCTCGGCAATCCTAAAAACCAGGAATATTGAGTCCACCGGTAATTTTGGACATTTCACCGGAAACCATTTCCTGAGATTGTTTGATGGCATCATTAATAACCGCCAGAATCAGATCTTCCAGCATTTCAACATCCTCAGGATCAACCACTTCCGGTTTTATTTTAATTTCAAGCACTTCCTGCCGGCCGTTGACCTTGGCGGTGATTGCTCCGCCGCCGGCTGAGGCTTCTACGATCCTCTCCTGTAATTCTTCCTGCATTTTCGCCATCTGTTCCTGCATTTTCTTGGCCTGCTTGATCATTTGATTCATATTGGCTCCGCCGCCAGGATTAAACTTCATATCTATTATCCTCCTTAATCTTTTATATCAATATTTTCTTTGCCGAAATACTCAATTGCCTTCTGCAAAACAATATCATTGGTCTGCTTTTCATCTAAAAACAGGAACTGTATTTCCATTTCACGATTGAAAATATCTTTAATTACCTGATCCAGTATTTCCCGGTTGGTTTTTTCTTCCATTCTCTCCTTGTGGAACCGATAGCCTTTCGTATAACCTATATACATGGTATCGCCTTTGGTCCCCAGTAACTTGCCCTGTACCAGCAATGCGTGGGTTGGAACCTTCTTTTCCTTTACCCCGGCCAAAATGCGGTTCCAGAGTATATCCCGGGCGTCATTTTTGTCCTGCTTGTCTCTGACCGGTGCAGATTCTTTTCTTCTTGGCTCAGCAGATATTTCAGATTTATTTTTCTGCTCAGTAAACACCGCCATCATTTCCAAAAATGTGATTTCCAACAGGAATCTCTGACCTTCACTGAATCTTAGTTTTTCTCCCAGATCCATTGTCATCCGCAGCAATTGAAGGATCTGATCTTTATCAGCCTGCCGCGCCTGTTGCATAAGCCGCTCACGATTGGGTTCGCTTACGATCAGAAATTCCGCTTTGTTGCCAATCAGCTTACCCAGCAGGAGATCACGCAAATACAAAGAACATTCCCTTACCAGTTGGGCACTTTCTTTGCCCTGGCTAACAGAAATGTTGATTTTCTCTACCAATGCTTCCGGCTCCTTGCCTAATACGGCATCGAAAATATCGGCCACAAAATTATCATCAACCAAGCCTAAAACTTCAAGTACATCCTCTTTTCCGATATCACTTTCCTTGAACGAATACACCTGGTCCAACATGCCCAGAGCGTCACGCATACCGCCATTAGCACGACGGGCAATCAATTCCAACGCATCATCCTCCATGGCCATGCCAAAACTATTGGCTGCATCCCTCAATCGGGCAATAATCTGACTGGAACTCAAACGTCTAAAATTAAAACGCTGACAGCGAGAAATGATCGTGCTGGGAATTTTCTGCGGTTCGGTAGTGGCTAAAATAAAAAGCACTGAATCTGGAGGTTCTTCCAGTGTTTTCAGCAGTGCATTAAATGCTTCCGTTGTCAGCATGTGGACTTCATCAATTATGTATACTTTTTTCTTGCCTTGCGCCGGCATGACACGTACCCGTTCACGCAGGTCGCGGATCTCGTCGATCCCTCGGTTGGAAGCCGCATCTATTTCAATAACATCCATAAAATTGCCATTGTTAATATCCTGGCAGGCAGAGCATTGATTGCACGGTTCTCCATAGGCAGGATGTTCACAATTAACCGCTTTGGCAACTATTTTGGCAATACTGGTTTTACCTGTACCTCTGGGACCTGAAAAAATATAGGCATGGGTGAGACGATCTTCCCGGATTGCATTCTGCAAAGCGGTAACAGTTTGTTCCTGACCAACCACTTCGTTAAAGGTTTGCGGACGCCAAACCCTGTACAATGCCAGATACGCCATTTACATGCCCCCCTTCATATATAAACTATTTTATCTTATTCAAGGCACTTGTAATAGACAAAAGCTTATAAAAAATGCAGGGACTCACCCTGCTGTAGCTGCTTAAAATAATTGCCGTGCACCTGGCCTCGAAACTACCTTCCGGGCGTTACTTGAACAGTTAGCTCCATTCAGGCCACCCTCCGTCACACGGAATGAACCCCTTAGTGCTGCTTCCTTCCGGACCTGACACGGTTCAAGGTGTCCCGTTGCGCAGGACCCAAACTTCTCAGCCACTTATTCAAGCCAGACCCCACAAGATCAGCCCCTCAGCTCAGGAATTCAATCCTGCTGCAGCGGGTTGCAGGTTACAGGGCACCGCTAATTCCCCATCTAGCACGGCAAATCTATATTCAATTAACTGCGGACAACTGCTGTTGCCTGCCTTTTGCTTGTCTATTGTACATTCTTTTGCGTTGATTTGCAAGATGCATCCAATTATTAACATATACGAATTAAAAAGCAGAGGTCATAAGCCTCTGCTTTCAATTTTGAATTATGCAACAGGTTATTTGGCTCTGGGGGTCATTCGTGTGCCAATATCCTGTATTTCTCTGCTGAAACTGGATAATGGCTTGCCGGCAGCAATTCCCTGTGATACTTTTTTGATCCTGGTAACTGTATCGATGTCTGAACTTACCATTACAGTATAATTTGGATATAGCTTCTTCACCTTGGTGAGCACTTCTTTTTCTACCATAGCTGATTTGGTTTTTTCTAGATTTGCATTCAAATCAAGACCAACATACAACATTTTTCCGCTTATGACTGCCGTAGCACTGCGAACACCACTTACTTTTTTAGCCTCAGCAGCCGCTTGCATGGTTGCTTGTTTGTTTGCTGTCATGTTTGTTGTGTTTGTCCTATTGGTAGTATTCGGGGTAGGTGTAGTCACATAAGGCTTTTTGTTTGTGGGTGAAGGCGTATATGGCTTTTTGGAAGTTTGGCATCCCGCCAGCAACAGACTGAATGCAATTGTACATACCATCATTATCAGCAGTATTTTTTTAGAATGTTTCAAGAAGACACCTCCTGTTTGCTTTATTATTATCATTACGCTACTATTATTTGTTGCTGCAAATAAAACTATGCGCACTAATAAAATCAAGCAGTGCCTATAATTTTCACAAATTAAAAATAATTTTGCACAGCAAAAGAGCTGACCTTTATATTAAAACCTCGAATGGTCAGCTCTCCTGCTCCGGGTTGGTACTGAACAACAGTCCACCCTCCTTTGTATATTATTATCCTGGCAACCGGGCCGCCATAGCTTGCGCCTTAGGCCCCTGGCTTTGTGCCCCCTCCTTTCGAAGGGTTTACCCACCAATCCAGTTTTCCCAAACTAATTATACCTGGCGATATAATTTCATTTGGGCGCCTGCTCGAAAACCCTTGTCCATTACCGCTTATCTGTTCCTCCTCCGCCTATCTTAATATAAGCATAAACTTATACCATGATAGTTGGATCAAATCTGCCTGCCCGCAGGCTTTGGCCAGATTATTAACAATGATTTCGGCCAGACAATATTTTCTGACAAGCACTGGCTCAGGATAATTTTTGAACAGGATTTTAGCTAAAGAGCCATTTCCTGTTATATTAATTTTATTAAATTACATATAGCCTGTCAATGTTTTTTCAGAATATTTCGATTATTTTGTTGCATTTTCTTGCCATTGTGATTATTTTGCGGAAAGCAGATAATTTTATAAAAAGGAGACTGTAATCATAATGGAATGTAAATCATTTGCCCCTATCTTACGGGAAGACGCGCGGGTTTTAATATTAGGTACGATGCCGAGCGTGATGTCTCTAAAGACGCACCAGTATTACGGTCATCCTCAAAATCACTTCTGGCCGATCATATTTTCCCTAATAGAACTGCCTTTGCCCTCTTCCTATGAGCAAAGAGTACAGGAAGTGATCAACAACCGAATTGCTATTTGGGATGTTGCTGCCAGTTGTGACCGTGAAGGCAGTAACGATTCCGCCATTCGCAATGCAATTGCCAATGATTTTCACAATCTGCTGCCCCGATTGCCGGAACTGCAGTTAATTTGCTTTAACGGTACCAAAGCCAGAGATTTATGGAAAAAACATGTTGGTGACATTTCACCATCTTCTGTAGGTTTTGTAACGCTGCCTTCAAGCAGCCCAATCCCAGGAAGAAAAATCAAAACGCTGCCACAAAAACTGGCAGCGTGGATGGTTATTAAAGAATATCTTGCCGGTAATAGAAATTTACGAAAGCTTTCCCTAAATCATTGGTCAATAAATACTGATCCCGGAAATGCCTGAGCAAGGCTACCGGCCATATGAATTTGGAACCAAAGGCGGCGGTGGCAATAAAGCATTCATCTGTCCCGGCTTCTGCAATGTAGGAAATAGCAGTACAGGTGCTCTCATTTTTATCTATATTCTGAACGCTTATATAAAGGGTGCCGGACCCTGTTCCCAATTGTTCAGTCGACAACTGCAAAGTAGTCTGATCTGTAGGAACCTTCCCGGTTACAAAAGGAGTTTCCGTAGTCAGGGAACTGTATACTCTGATTTCATCTCCGCTATGCAATCCGGTAATATTAATCACATCAGAGGTGCCGGTTGCATTATTGGTCACCATAACTTGTCCGGCAGTAAGTGCAGTACTGGCCAGTTTGACCTGAGCACATGCAATACTCAGATCACTCCACACACCGCTCAGGGTTCCAGTAACGGCAGCAGGACATACTCTGAAAAACAGATATTTGCCCACATCTGTATTTTGCACCGTATAAACCGATCCGATGGCCCCGGGGATCAAGGTTTTATCGCTGCCGTCAGCAGAAGCACCCCGATACCACTCAAACTGACTTAATCCCTTCTTATCATTCTCTGTATCATTGTAATTATAAATCCCGCTTACCGACTCACCCGGCTGCAGTTTGCCGGTGATTTCCAGCGAACTGGCGGTTGGAGCCTGGTTGGTTGTCGAATATGTAAAATTCATATTCACTATTATATAACCTGTCAACCCGCCTCGAGTGTAACGCGAAGCACTTAATCCGTAACCAACATAAGGTGAAATTTCTTGAATTATCTCTCCAACTCGATTAAGAGCTGTTGAAATATCCGTACTTCCAATGTAATATCTTATACTGCAAGCAGAATTATGATTTGTTATATTAGTTTGGATCATATTTCTAAGCTCAGTCTCATTTTCGGCAGTTTTTTCAAACAACAGGTAATCAAGCTGTAACTGCTGCCGTAACCGTACATAAGTATCACTTTGATCTGTGCCAAGAGCGATTTGGGTATTCAAAGTATCTGCATAGGATATATTGGCCGCAGGCAATAAACCATCATACTCTGCATACGCTTTATGATCGAGATTGATTTCGGTATCGGTTAAATTGTAGTAGTTATATAAGACCTGACCGACTTTATCCGTCACTGGATCATCCCAAGTGCAGTCCAGATAGTACCATTTGCCCTCAATCTCTACCAGATTCCAGGCATGAGCTCCGCCGCCGGCAGTCCCGCCAATGATCCTGGCCTGCAATCCTGCTTCTTCCAACATTTTGTAAGCCAGCAAAGAGTATCCCTGGCAAACCGTCTTCTTTTCTCCATATAAAGCAGCATAAGCAGAATGCTCAACAAGGGTGGTATCGTAAGCTACATTAAGTACAATATAGTCATGGATCGCTTTGACGATCTGGTGGGGATTCATACCCGCATCTATAATAATCGATAAAATATTGGTCACTGACACGTCTACATCGTTTTCCTGCGCCAAGGTGGTCAGATAGGATATATAGGCTGGATTTTCTGGATCAGTATTGTTTATAAAGGATATTTCACTACTAGTCTCTCCTGGCAGTACACTATAAGGTAATTTAACTATATTGAACTTAAGATAATCGTCCTCATTTGTAATCGAATTTATTAGATTTGATAGACCATTTAGATTAAGTAAATTGCCATACTCATCCACTTCTCCAAGAGTGTTGAGAGGCCCTGTATATGTAACTTGCGGATATGTCTCGCGATTTGTGAAAGCCTGATATAAAACTGATTCCAGTTCTGTCATGTTAGCGGCTGTATAAGCAGTAACTCCCATTGGCTGCAGTGATTTTACAGGCAGCAGCTTTTCTTGAATATCCACATAATAAGGATTAGTCCAGGTCTTTGTAATCGTTTCAACCACTTTGTCCGGATTTTCATCTGCAGCATATATCAATTGCGGAGTAAACAGAAATGTCATGATTAATAATGATATACCCGTCAGTATAATCTTAGCTTTCAATTTCAATTGCTCCATTTCTTTCATATATATAGTACTTATAATTTTGAACAAGTTGCTGTAATATTCTAATTCTACCATTAATATAGCTTTACTTTGCTTCTTCTAGCAATGAAATATCTTTTTGTGTCACTTAATAAAATATTTTCAGGCAATGAAAAAATACAGAAAACCAGGAAACCTTCCTGCTATGTAAGGAAGGTTTCCTGGCTTGAACATAAAACCTGAAGTATTATATATGACTCGGGGATCATATATAATTTTTAAACCAGCTTAATGTTGATTAAAATATCACCTGCTACAGAAAGCTGTCGCTTAATTCAGCTTGGCAGCAAATTCAGATTTAAAGTGTTTCAGAGTAGTTAATACCGGGCCCGGTGCTGCCTGACCAAGACCGCACAGGCAGGCTACTGACATAACTCCACCCAGGTTTTCTGCCAGATCCATATCTGCGACCGATCCTTTACCTGAGTTGATCTTATGCATGATTTCATGCATGCGCTTGGTTCCCTCACGACAGGGATTACATTTGCCGCAGGATTCATGCTCGAAGAATTTGCTGATACGATCAATGATATCAACGATATCCCGAGTTTCATCCATGACAAAAACTGCTCCCGTTCCCAGCGTTGCCCCGATCTTGCCCATGGAATCAAAATCGATCTGGGTGTCAAGGAACTGCTCGGGGATAAATCCTCCGGAAGTTCCGCCAATTTGCACAGCCTTGAATTTCTTGCCGCCAACAATTCCACCGCCCAAACCAAAAACAACGTCGCGGATGGTAACATTGGTCGGTACTTCAAAATAGGTGCGGTTGACAACATCACCGGTCAAGGTGAGAACTTTGGTTCCCGGATAGGAAGCAGCACCGATATTCTTGAACCAGTCTGCACCTTTTTCCAGAATAACCGGGATATTGGCATAGGTCTCAACGTTATTTACGATGGTGGGCTTTCCCCATAATCCTTCCACTCCAGGGAACGGAGGCTTGAATCTCGGTTCTCCCCGGTGTCCTTCGATTGATTCGATCAGGGCACTTTCTTCACCGCATACATAGGCTCCTCCGCCCATCCTGACTTCAATGTCAAAATCACCCAGAACGCCTTTGTCTTTGGCTTGTTTGATAGCCTTGTTGAGATTTTCCACCACGTAGGGATATTCGCCCCGGCAGTAGATATAGCCTTTGTTGGAACCAATAGCATATCCGCAGATGGCCATACCTTCAAATAAACTCTGGGGATCTTCCATCATAATAATACGATCTTTATAAGTTCCAGGTTCACCTTCGTCAGCATTGCAGACCACATATTTCTGATCGGTTTCCAGCATGTATGAAAAGCTCCATTTCATGCCGCAATTGAAACCGGCCCCGCCTCTGCCGCGCAGACCTGAGTTCTTAACTTCATCGATCAAGGCTTTCCGGTCCATGCCTTTGGCTTTGGCCAGTGATTTGTATCCGCCGGCGTTGACATAATCATCAATGTTTAAAGGATCTA
>JAGFXV010000307.1 GCA_017861475.1 Bacillota bacterium
ATTATTTTATGTTGCTGAAAGGTAATTTTGCTGAAACTCTTTCGACAGGCAGGAGATTGTCAATGGTGATCGGACAAAAGGTAAGTCTGGAGACCAGTCAGGGCTTAGTGACCGGTCAGGCAGTTGATATTGACGATGATGGATTTTTGCTGGTTGATGACGGAGTAGGGGGTTGCCATACAGTTATTTCGGGAGAAATTGATGTCTTGCCGTCAAAGTAAATAAAAATAATTGTAAACCTACAACAAGTATAATGGTTGACAATAAATGTGGTCCATATGATAATTATATGGATCATATTTTTTTGATTTGCTGAAATATGCTTCGATAGGTTTTAGCGGACGCTGTTATATTCTTAGTTTTAAGAAATAGGTGATTATTGATGCAGGAATTAATCCGGGTAAGTGATCTTACCTACCATTATATGAGTAATACAACTGTCCTGAGCAATATCAATTTGTCAATTAACGAAGGGGAGTATATTGCTTTGATCGGGCCCAACGGCTGTGGAAAAACCACGCTTATCCGACATTTTAATGCTCTGTTGCAGCCGACATCCGGTGATGTAACCGTTGGTGGATTGAATACCCGTAATTCCAAAAACATTATGGAAATCAGACGTTTGATCGGGATGATCTTTCAAAACCCGGATAATCAAATTGTGGGTATGAGCGTTGAAGAAGATATCGCCTTTGGTCCTGGCAATCTTGGCCTTTCTATGCATGAAATGCGCAGAAGAGTGGATGCAGCCATGGATATGACAGGCCTTAAGGGTTTGGCCAAAAGACCTCCCCATACCCTGTCGGGAGGGCAGAAGCAACTCCTGGCCATGGCTGGGCTGTTGGCCATGGAACCTAAATTGATCGCCCTTGATGAGCCCACTGCCTCATTGGATCAGGAGGGGAAGAAAATCGTACTGGGATTGATAAAGGAGTTAAACGCCCGGGGCATAGCAATCATTCATATCACCCATAATATGGAGGAAGCTGCCCTGGCAGATCGTGCATTGGTTATGGATAAGGGTGAAATAATCGCTGATGGAAGTACTGCTGATATTTTGAGCCGGGTGGAGTGGCTGAAAACGCTGGGGCTGGCTCCGCCTCGCATTTCGGAGTTGTTATGGACTTTGCAGCAGCAAGGCGAGGATTTGAACGGCCATATATTTACGGTTGAGACTGCGGCCCAAGAAATCAGTGCTTTGCTGAAACGTGTGAGGGGTTCTGAACATGTATGACCTTGGCCAATATATCACCCGTAAATCATTGGTTCATAAGCTTGATCCGCGAGTCAAGATCCTGGCAGTGATAGCTTTCAGTATTATTATTTTACATGTTGAAAGCTCCGTATTGCTGTTGATCGGTATAACGGCAACGCTATCAGGACAGGGACTGCTTGCCCGGCTGCCGCTGAAAGACGTCCTGCATACCCTCAAACCGGTCATTCCCTTCTTTGCATGCTTGTTTTTGCTCTATTTGTTATTTACACCGGGACAGCCGTTGCCATTATTTCCGGTTGGCCCTCTACTCATCAGTTATGAGGGATTGATGCTTGGGATTGTGCAGATTTGGAAGTTTTTACTCCTGCTGGTGGCAGCTTCTTTGCTGACCATGACAACTACCCAGGCTGAACTGACCGGGGGACTGGAACGTTTGCTGCGGCCGATAAAAATATTTGGAATATCGTCGCATGATGTTGCCATGCTGATCGGACTGGCTTTGAGATTTATACCAACCCTGCAAAATGAAATGAGAAATGTAAGGGATGCACAATTGGCACGCGGAGCTGATTTTAACCCTCGTCGACTGAGCGGGAAAATGAAGGCAGCGGGTTTTCTTACTTTGCCATTGTTGATAAATATTGTCCGCCACAGCGATGAACTGGTGGACGCCATGGAGGCGAGAGGATATCAACCAGGTTACAGAAGCTACCTTTATAACCCTGCTCTAACCCTTATGGATTATATCATCATTACGTTTATTATTGTTCTGACCGTTCTGGTTGTTTTTCAACCGGCCGGATAAAATCATCTCTTCTCCTGCAAAAATAAATAACATAGTTGCATAAACTCCGGGAAAGACTTTATAAGAAGTATTTTATTTCGGAGGCAACAATATGGTTCAGGAGCAGGGCCGAAAGCTGTGGCTGATGCTGGCTGTTTGCATCTATTTAAATCTGCTCGATCTGCTGGCAACGTTGTCCTTTTGCCAGAGCTGGGGTTGGGAATTGGAATTAAATCCGGTAATGAGATATTTTTTTACGATCGATCCTTTACTGGGAGCATTTATTAAAATGGCAGCGGTTTTGTTGTTTGTAATCGCGGTTCAATACGCGGCATACGAACATTTTGTCAGGGTTTATCGAGGCACCTTTTTTGTAACATTTATTTATACCTCTTTATTTGGCTGGCATATGTTGAACTGGGGGATAAATTATTGAAGAGGCGACAAGTTTTTTAGTTGGCAGCAGAAAAGAAATAAAAGAAAATTAAAAAGAAAAACTGCACCGGATGGTTTTCCAGTGCAGTTTTATATTGCTGAATTGTTTAGCCGCAGGAACTGCAGGAACTGCAACCTCCGCCACCTGCATCGGGATCCCGTTCAGGCACCAGTTGCAGATAGGTTTGCGCACCGCGCTTGATTGTCTCCAGAGAGAAGGAACCATAAGTATCAATAAGATCTTGTTTAACGAGAAAATTAAGGCCCTCGTGTTCTTCTGCCTGATCATTTGCGCCTGGTTCGTCCAGAACCAGATTAAAGGAAACGCCCCCTCAGCCAGCGCTGGCTATGATCCTTAAATTTCTGGACTCAATATTTTGCGCTTTCAAAACCTCTTTTAGATTTTCAACTGCTTCCGATGTAACTTTTACTACTTCCATTTTTCGTCACCTCGATCATTATATTTATGGGTACAAACCTTTTAGCACGATTTTGTTCATAAGGATCTTTACTTATTATGCAGTAAAAAGGTTTAAAAAATTCATTTATACCCTCTAGGGGTATAGTATCATGAAATTATTGCTAATGCAAGTTATATTTCGCAATGTTTTGAGCAAAGGATTACGTGCATAATTTTTTAAAAATAGCTGCACATTATTATTGCTCATGACAGTTTGTGAAAACATCACAATTAGTAATTATGAATCAGTGATTACTAATTTGAAGATTTAAATCAATATATTGACATTAAATGGGCTCTTGCAACAAAAATATGAATTTTTTGAATGTTACAAAATTATACCAAATCATAATAATTTCTTAAAAAAAAGAGGACTTTTTATATTTTTTTAGAATACTATGACATAGTAGGACGAGTTTCTTGATTTCGTCCGGAATCATAATTATTTTATAGAAAGGCTGGTGAATCCGGCGCTTCCTGGTTGATCAATTGACGGCCAGGGATTCTCTGACGTAATGAGGGGGATCTAAGCCGGGAATTATGGCAAAAGATTTTAATCAGATGTACAAAGAAAAATTAAGAAC
>JAGFXV010000308.1 GCA_017861475.1 Bacillota bacterium
ATACCCATTACGATCAGAAGGACCATTGACAAGAAAACAGGTCGTCGCGTATTATTGGTTATTCCTTTAGTTCCATTAGTCGGCGGGGTAACCTACAAAGTGCGGGTCAGATCGGTATACTACTTTAGAAATGGAACGAAAGTTTCCAAGTGCAGATTAATCGTTTTCACAACGGGGTGCAGATAAAAAATAAATTGTATTTCTAACAAAACCGCCGATAGTATTTCTGTCGGCGGTTTATTAATTATTCCATTGATTATATCTGAGATTTTGGAGATAATTGATGAGGATATTAAAAGTATAAATATCAGCCAGGAATGTAATTAACAAATAGCAACCGACTGAATTTATACAAAATTATTGTAGTACAGTAGTACAAGGAGGATGACCCAAGATGCCAATAACGGAAATTTTAGACTACAATGCCATGCAGTACGGAAATGAAATCAGTATAATTGAAATTAATCCCGAGTTACAGGAAAAACACGAGTTCAACTGGCGTGAGTTGGAACTGATGGAGCCCAATCCCATTGCCGAATTTAGACGGGAAATGACCTGGCGCGAGTTTGACGATAAAGCTAATCAATTTGCCAATCTGCTTTTAAGCAGGGGGATCAAAAAAGGGGACCAGGTAGCTATTCTCATGATGAACTGTCTGGAATGGCTGCCCATATATTTTGGTATTCTTAAAACAGGTGCTATCGCAGTTCCGCTGAATTATCGCTATACAGCAGATGAAATCAAATATTGCCTTGATTTATCTGAAGCAGATGCTGTAATATTTGGCTTCGAATTTATAGAACGTATGGAATCAATCATCAATATAATCCCCAATGTAATGCTGCGCTTTTATGTAGGTGAAAACTGTCCTGTCTTTGCGGAAAGTTATGATCAGCTGGCAGTTGCCTGCAGCACTGTAACTCCGCCCATTAAACTTACGGATGAAGATGATGCGGCCATATATTTTTCCTCTGGCACCACCGGCTTTCCCAAAGCAATTCTGCATAATCACACCAGCCTGGTGTCATCCTGCCAGACGGAACAAAACCACCATGGGCAAAACCGGGATGATAATTTTCTGCTCATACCACCGCTCTATCATACTGGTGCCAAAATGCACTGGTTTGGAAGCTTGCTGGCAGGAAGCAAAGCCGTTTTATTGCGCGGAGTAAAACCACATTGGATATTAAAAGCTGTTTCGGAAGAACAGGTTACGATTGTCTGGCTACTGGTTCCCTGGGCTCAGGATATACTTGATGCCATCGATAGGGGAGAAGTAGACTTGAATGAATATAAACTCGACCAGTGGCGTCTGATGCACATAGGGGCCCAACCAGTTCCGCCCAGTCTGATCCGGCGCTGGAAAGAGCATTTTCCCAACCACCAATATGACACCAACTATGGGTTAAGCGAATCGATCGGTCCCGGATGTGTCCATCTGGGTGTTGAAAATATTCACAAGGTTGGAGCGATTGGCATACCAGGCTTTAACTGGGAAGCAATGATTGTTGATGAATTACGTTTGCCTGTAGCACAAGGACAGGTGGGAGAACTGGCGGTTAAAGGACCCGGTTTGATGACCTGTTATTTTAATGATCCGGAAGCTACCGAAGCGGTACTTAAAGACGGCTGGCTTTTTACCGGCGATATGGCTCGCATGGACGAAGATGGTTTTATTTATCTTGTCGATCGCAAAAAAGATGTCATCATCAGCGGGGGGGAGAATATCTATCCAGTTCAAATTGAAGATTTTCTTCGCAGCCATCAAGCTATAAAAGATGTGGCCGTAATCGGCATACCAGATCAGCGCTTGGGTGAGATCGCAGCAGCCATTATTGAACTGAAACCGGATCATAAAAGCACGGAAGATGATATAATGGAATTTTGCAAAACACTGCCGCGCTATAAAAGACCGCGCCAAATTATTTTTGATGACGTTCCCCGCAATCCGACCGGTAAAATTGAGAAACCTCGCCTGCGGGAAAAATATCGTGTTAATAATATCGTAGAAGTTCTGACGAAAAATTAACTGAAAAATTATAACCGATATTCAAAATTTCTTGGATATCGGTTTCTGTTTTTGATATCTTTCATTAATTAAGCGTAATTTACTTTTAAGAAAAAATATTTTAGAAAGGTCGTGCATCATGATATCGAAGCAAATGCAAGTGCAGGTGCAAAACAGTTCGGTCATTCGAGCTATGTTCGAAGAAGGCAAAAGACTGTCAGCAATTTACGGTGAGGAAAATGTTTATGATTTCAGTTTGGGCAATCCCAGTGTTGACCCGCCTGCTGAAGTTAAAACAGCTATTTTGGATATATTGAATAATGAATGCGCTGGTACTGTTCATGGCTACATGAACAATTCCGGCTACGAAACTGTCCGGGAGGCCATTGCTCAATCAATAAATGCCAGATTTAATACCAACTTCAGTCAAAAAAACATAATTATGACGGTCGGGGCAGCTGGGGGACTGAATGTAATTTTTAAAACTTTACTTGATCCTCAGGATGAAGTGATCGTTTTTGCTCCTTTTTTTGGGGAGTACAGAAATTATGTCAGCAACTACAGTGGCAATCTGATCGTTATTCCTGCCAATACATCCAGTTTTCAACCAAATCTTGAATTGTTCAGCGAAAAAATAAACGCACGAACCAAAGCGATCATCGTAAATTCTCCCAACAATCCGACTGGTGTGATCTACTCAGAAGCAACCATAAAAAAATTAGCTGAAATTTTAAATCAGAAACAGAATGAATTTGGTACCAATATTTATATTATTTCCGACGAACCATATCGCGAATTGGCCTATGACAATATCGAAGTACCGTATCTCACCAATTATTATGAAAATACGATCATCGGCTACTCATTCAGCAAATCCCTTTCGCTGCCGGGAGAAAGGATCGGATACCTGGTGATCCCGGATCAGGCAACAGATGCTGAGAATATCATTGACGCCGCCAATATAGCAACTCGTATCCTTGGCTATGTAAATGCTCCTTCATTGTTTCAGTTGGTCATAGCCAGATGTCTGAATGCCAAAGTTGATGTTGAAGCTTACAACCGCAATCGTGAGCTTCTTTATAATGGACTTAAATCATATGGCTATGATTGTATCAAGCCTGAAGGCGCATTTTATTTGTTTGTTAAAGCCCCTAATAATGATGACGTTGCATTCTGTAATTTGGCCAAGGAAGAAAACATTCTGGTTGTACCGGGAAGTGCTTTTGGCTGCGCCGGTTATTTCAGGATCGCTTATTGTGTAAGTTACAGGATGATTGAAAAATCACTGCCCGGTTTTAAAGCACTGATTGATGGAGTTAATGGTAAATAGTTTGGTTTTAATGTCAGATTTCTTCAACTTTTACCGTACTAAATTATGTGATACAATTTCCTTGACAGGTGAATTCTGGATAATATTCATCAAGTCTTTACAAAAATCACATAAATCTGGTTTAGATTATTT
>JAGFXV010000309.1 GCA_017861475.1 Bacillota bacterium
AGCTTTCGCTTCCAGAAAAGTTATTATCACCTGCGAAGAGGTTGTCCCTGAACTAAGTATTCGCTTTAATAACAGCGATACGGTAATTCCTTTCATGATTGTTGATGCCGTAGTTGAACTCCCTTACGGATGTTTGCCCGGTTGCTGCCCCGGTTATTATTACTGGGCCAGAGAATGGTGGGAATGGCTGATGAGGATAGCCACCAAAACTGATGCCGCCATGCAGGATTTCATTGACAATTGGATTTGGGGCTGCAAAGACCAGTACGCAGTCATGGACCGTCTTGCCAAAGATATGGGCGGATTTGCCTATATAGACAATCTGCGCAGAATGCAGAAGGCAGAAGAATATCTGATCGAAGATACCGGGGTCGATTTTACGTATGAAACAGTCATCCCCAAATGGGAATAAGGAAAGATAAAGGAGGCGAATCGCTTGAATACACCAGCACCGGCTAATCCTTTTGAGCAGTTGGCATATAATATCGCTCTGCAGATACATGATGGCATGATCGTTTATGTGGGAACTGGACTCCCCATGGTCGGAGCCATGTTGGCCAAAAAAACCCATGCCCCTCATATTACCCTGGTTTATGAAAGTGGCGGACAGGATCCATGGCAAGGTCCCATGCCCTGGTCCGTAGGTGGCGCGGCGACTTTCCGCCGGGCACCAATGAGCATGGAAATGGCTCTTTCCTTTGCCATGGCGGCCAACGGATATGTTGATATCTCTTTCCAGGGCGCAGCCCAGATCGACATGTATGGAAACCTGAACACTCATTTCATCGGCGGAGATTTCCATAATTTCAAAGCTCGTCTGACCGGCAGCGGCGGCGGCAATGACCTTAGCTCCCTGTCCGAGACATTTGTCCTGGTCGGTCTGCAGGATCCCAGCAAATTCCCGGCTAAATTGGACTTCATGACCAGCCCCGGTTACCTGACCGGCGGAAACAGCCGTATGGAAGCTGGATTGCTGGGCAAAGGCCCGCAATCCGTTGTCACCCAGATCGGGGTCATGGACTTTGAACCGGAAAGCAAACGCATGCGGATCAAAGGTCTCAATCCTTACTGCACAACTGAAATTGCTCAGGTCTGCACCGGTTTTGAACTGCTCGTTCCGGAAAAGGTCGAGGAAATTCCTGCGCCCCCGGCTGACATTTTAGAGGTTTTACGCAAGGAAGTGGATCCCCATAAGATCTTTATAGAATTCCCGCCCCGGGTAAAATAATCAGATCAATACAAAAGTGCTGGCCTCGGGCCAGCACTTTTTTTGTTGCTCTCGAACAGATTCTTTTACATTCCCGGCATCTTGGTAAACACGCCACGGGGATCGACCACGGTGCGAAGGATTTCCAAGACCTCGTCGGGAGGCGGCGGTACCATATGAATTTCATCCGGCACCAGCAATTCAAAGCCGGTACACATTTGGGCAATCTCCACTGTCATGCCCGGATTCAATGATTTGATCCGCATTCTCTTGCTGACTGGTTCAAAATCATAAACTCCCACCTGGGTAACAACTGCGATCGGTCCTCCGTATAGTCCGGCCTTTTCGCGGCTGTCGCCGCCATCCAGATAGCCGGGAGTAGTCAGGAAATCCACCCGTTCCGGGAAACGCTCGGGGAGCTGCAAGCCGACCAGCACAGATTTTTCCGTCAGTGAACCGATATCGTTGCCGCCGCCGCTTCCCGGCAGAATAGATTTTAAGTTTTCATAGCTGCCAATAACCGAAGTATTTACATTGCCGTACATATCAAATTGGGCACCGCCCTGAAAAGCGATATCAACATACCCCAGAGCGCACTGGCCAAAGGAAATGGACATTTCCATGCTCATGGGTGATTTTCGATAAGTAAACGGACAACCCACTGACCAAGGCACATCACAGCCGTCCAAGGGATCCTGTCCCCCACTCTCAAATACCAAAGTTATATTTTTGGCATGGGTCTTCTTGGCCAGCATTCCTCCCACCATGGGAAGTCCGGTTCCCACGTATACGATCTGGTTATCTTCTATCATCAGAGACAGATTATAGGCCAGCATTTCCAATGGATTAGCAGGTGCTACATTGCTCATAATTCCCCTCCTTGCTTAGTCCCATTTGGGTATAACTTCTTGATAGTCAAAACTGATTGCGGAGTCATCAGCCGTTCCCTGGGCTGCTTCCATCAGACGGCGAGCCTTGTCGATGACAGCCATCCCGCCCGCTTTATCGATAAAATCATACTGGTCTTTGGTATTCATGATCCAGCGATCGGTAAAATCGATCATGTTGTCGTAGGTAACAGTGCCAATGCGAATAAGGAATTCCCACCACTCACGATTCCAGTAATAATATCCCGGACAGCATCCCGGATAGGCTCCATAAGGAAGTTCAACCACCGCATCCACATACATAAAGGGGATGCTGGCGTTGCTGTTGTCCCGAATGGTCATTTCCGGAACGATTCTCTCGGCAGTAACAATAACTTTGCGGCAGGCGGCAGCCAGAGCAATATCATTAATGGCCGGGCCGGAAATAACAGCGTTGCCGAAACGGTCGGCCTGCTGACAATGAACGATGCATACATCAGGGAATAATGCCGGTATCAGGCAAACCGGGTCATGATCAATGCCAACCGGATTGTCGATAACTTTGACATAAGGATTTTGTTTGATCATATCCGTACCCAGCAATTGCTTGGATGCAATAAATGGAGCGCCCAATTGAGCTGCCTTAAACCCCAGGGCCATCGTACCATGACTCCAAAAAGACAGGATCTCGGCTTCCTTGTTCTTGATGATGCGGGCAAAATTTTTATCATTGCCGCGCATTTCCACCCCTATGTAGGACAGATGAATTGCTTTCATGCATTCGCGAGCCATAAAATAAGAACAGTTTGACATGGGCGAACCGATCCCGGTGAGATTTTTCTTCTGTTGCCGTACGATTTCAAAATAGGCCTGAATGGGGCTTCTTACATAGGAAAAACCAGTTTCAGCAAGAATATCGCCGTCCTGAACAAACTCAGCGATGGCCTCCTTTAAAGGCATACGTTTGTCTCTTTTGCGACGATCCTTTTTCAGGTGATATTCGCGAGCGCCTTTAAAATCAACCAGTCGGTCAATCTGCTCGTCGCTGGTATAAAGATGTGCCATTCGTTCTGTGCCTCCTTATTAATATTTGAAACCTATAATATGCGCAGACTGTAATCCCCCTTCCTGAATTTAATGAAACAACACATCAAGTGTCTTTGCTGCGGTAATCAAATATATAAATTGTACAATTATGCTGATAATGAGAATAATATACAAACGTATGTCATTAACACTTATTATAAATAAGCATAAATAATCTATCAATGTAATTTTACGTAATAATATTACAATTTAAAATATTTTTTATTATACTAATATTTATACTTCGGTTTGTCCGATTGAAAATAATATGACCATCAACAGATCAACCATTATGTATGCGATATCAA
>JAGFXV010000310.1 GCA_017861475.1 Bacillota bacterium
ATCGGCCAACTCCATCAACTGGGGGAGGCTGCTGCCGCAGATCGTCTATTATATTTCCGCTTATGCAGATCTTTGTGATAACGGTCATATCAAAGCCGGCGATCCCATCAATATTGTGGTGCCCACCGGCAATTTCGGCAACATTTTGGCAGCCTATTACGCATCAAGAATGGGCATTCCTATTCACAAGCTGATTTGTGCATCCAATGCCAACAAGGTTCTGACCGAATTTATCCGCAGCGGACGTTATGATCGCAACCGTGAATTTTATCGCACCATTTCGCCCTCCATGGATATTCTTATATCTTCCAATCTGGAAAGACTGCTCTATGAAATAACCAATCATGATGCGGAAAAAGTAGGGCAATGGATGGAGCAACTCAAAAACGAGGGCAGCTATCAGGTGGACGAAGCCGTGCTGGAAAAAATACGGCAGTTGTTCTGGGCCGATTATAGCAATGACCGAGAAACGATGAATTCCATTAAACATGTCTGGGAAAAACATCATTACCTGTTAGATACGCATACCGCTGTAGCCTGGTGCGTTTATCACCGCTATACCGAGCTGAGTGGTGATGTGACCCCGACCGTCATCGTTTCTACCGCCAGTCCGTTTAAATTTGCCCCGAGCGTAGCAGAGGCGCTGCTGGGAGCTCAAGCACTGCAAGGCAAAAGTGAGTTCGAGATAATGAATATGCTTGCACAGCATACCGGCATGGAAATCCCGGCTGCCATCAAGGCACTGGAACAAAAACCTGTTTTGCACCAGACCAGCACCAGCCGGGAAGATATGAAGAACACGGTGATTAAATTGTTGGACCGGAAATGATAAATTAATCGGAACCGTTAATAAAATAATCCATTAAGGTAAAACCATCCTCAAAGAAAATTCCCTCCCCGGCAGTGATTTCATTGAACTCCCGGGCGGAAGATGTACGGGGGTGGTTTTTATCATACAGCATAAATGGAACCGGATCCGCGCTGTGGGTTTTGATGGTAATGGGCGTAGGATGATCAGGCATGATCAACAGCCGCAGATCGTCAAAGTCTTCCATTTCATCAAGAATCAAACCCAGCACGTGCTGGTCGATCTGTTCGACCGCCCAGATTTTAGCTTTCATATCACCTTGATGACCTGCTTCGTCCGGCGATTCGATATGCAGATAAACAAAATCCTGGCCTCTTTTCAATTCATCCAGCGCTGCTCTGGCTTTACCGGCAAAGTTGGTTTTGATTGCTCCGGTGGCGCCTTCCACCTTGACCGGGGTCAGACCGGCACAGATGCCCAGCCCCTTGACCAGATCGACCGCACAGACCACCGATCCCTGCAACCCATATTTGGAGGCAAAGCTATCCATGGCCGGCCGGCTTCCTTCACCCCACAACCAGATGGAGTTGGCCGGATTGAGTCCTTTCTCGATTCTGGCCAGATTAACCGGGTGCTTCGCCAACACTGCCTGACTGGCTTGCATTAGTTGCAGCAGGACTTGGCTGTCGCTGCCCTGCGGGAGATAATCCCCAATTTTACGGTCGGATATATCATGGGGAGGAGTCAGCTGCAGCGATTTTCCCAAGGCATTTTTCCATAAAAGCAAATGACGATAGCTGATGCCGGCATGGAAATTCAATTCCTCGCTGCCCAGTGCTGATTTAACCGCCTCGATCAGCTGGGCCGATTCAGCCGAACTGATTTCTCCGGCGCTGTAATCCAGCATAACTTTATCCGCATAATTTTCTTCAGCCGAGAGCGTAACCAGATTGCAACGCAGGCTCAGATCCTGATCGCCCATAGCTACGCCCAGGCTGACTGCCTCCAGGGGAGAACGCCCGGTGTAATAACACCGCGGATCATATCCCATGACTGCCAGATTGGCCACGTCGCTGCCGGGAGGGTAACCTTCCGGTACGGTGCGTGCCATGCCCAGCAGCGATAAAGGCGCCAGTTTGTCTATATTGGGAGTGTGCGCATATTGCAGCACCGTTTTGCCGTCAAGGATATCATATTTATGATCAGCCATTCCATCGGTCAGCAGCAGCAAATATTTCAATTCTCTCAACTCCGTCAGAATATATTTTATGGATTTTAGTATAACATTTTATCAGCGTGTCAGGCACGTGTATACGCAAAACCGGGATGAACATTTATTAAATAATTGCTGAAAAACAAGAAAAAATAATGATGCAAAATCCTCACTCGATAAACCGGATAAAACTGGCCATTTATTTGCCGCATTCCGGCTTGACGTCAAATGCTACGATTCGGTATGCTGTTATTAATCATAAAAGGGAGGTGCTTATTATGGCTAAAAAGATGGGTATTTATAAGTGCGGGATCTGTGGAAACATTGTCGAAGTCCTTCATGAAGGCAAGGGAGAATTGGTTTGCTGCGGCCAGCCCATGAAATTACAGGAAGAAAATACTGTAGAAGCAGCTTATGAAAAGCATATTCCGGTCATTGAAAAGATTGATGGAGGAATCAAGGTAAAAGTTGGCGACGTACCCCATCCGATGATGGAGCAGCACTTTATCGAATGGATCCAGGTTATTGCCGGAGACAAGGCCTATCGCCAGTTCCTGAAACCGGATCAGGCACCGGAAGCAACCTTTGCTATTGAAGATGAAAACGCATATGCCAGGGAATATTGCAATCTGCATGGCCTCTGGAAGAGCAAATAACAGCAGCGCATAAAGAGAAAACCAAAAGCATGTCCTGACAGGAGACGATTGTGACTACATGTTTTGTCATCCTGAAGAGCATGCTTTTAATTTGATCAAATTGAATTACGAGGTTGACGAGCGCAAATACGGATGTTATAATAAATTTCGTTGCGGAGCCGTGGTGTAGCGGTTAACATGCCGGCCTGTCAAGCCGGAGAGCGTGGGTTCAAATCCCATCGGCTTCGCCATAATGATGTATCAATTGTTAAGACAGCGGTCTTAACTCAACTCGTTTGAATCAGAAACAGGTCATTATGGGACTTGACACGAAATCAGACGAAATATATAATAGTCATTGCGGCGCCGAAGGCGTTTTCGATGAAAATCAACAAGCCAGCCTCGGTAGCTCAGTTGGTAGAGCAGCGGACTGAAAATCCGCGTGTCGGTGGTTCAAGTCCGCCCCGAGGCACCATATAATGCGGAAGTGGCTCAGTGGTAGAGCATCGCCTTGCCAAGGCGAGGGTCGCGAGTTCGAATCTCGTCTTCCGCTCCATAAAAAATCAAGCGTTGCAAAAGCAGCGCTTTTTTTATGCTGCTCGAATGCCCAATGCCCGAGTTGGCAGAGTCGGCGGACGCACGGGACTTAAAATCCCGCTCACTTGCAGCACCGATCTTTTCGGCTTTGATATTATTCTATTGTCTGATTCCAAAATATCTGGTTTGTGGGCGTATTTTGGCAATTGTCTGCTTGCCAAGAGGAATGAAAGTTGATATAATTGTTTTTGCGCGTGAGAGATATCTGGGCGG
>JAGFXV010000311.1 GCA_017861475.1 Bacillota bacterium
CGGCATCAGAACCGCTTCGGCCATAAGAATCGGGTTGTAAACAAATCTTTCCAGATATAGATTTATGCGTTCAGCCGATCTCTGCAGATTCTGCAGTGCTGCTGCAGCAGAAATGATAATCAGCACTTCCACTTCCAACCGGCTGCCTACCATGCCTACAGGATCCTTGACGCCGTCATAACCATCGACTATGTACTGACGTTCAATCAACTGCACGATCATTTTATCCGGGGGAAGGGCTACGTTTTGCGCCAATTGCAAAACCCTGCGCTTATCTTCTTCGGTAATTTCATAATTGGGATTGGCAACAGCAATAACGGCATGATTGCTTACTGCGGTAATGCTCATACCTGAGAACCCGCAAACCGCACTTTGGATTTCCACTCCGGTCAATCTCTCCAGTTCATTCAAACAACTGTCAATAGACCTGGCAGTAGCTTCTATATCAACTATGTTTCCTTTGCGGAGTCCTGCTGAAGGCTGACTGGTAAGCCCCAAAATATTTACCGTACCTGGTGATACGATCTCAGCCAAGGCGGCCTTAACTGAACTGGTGCCCACATCCAACCCTACCAACACATTGCGTTTGTTAATATCTGAACACCCCTTTATTTACATGTGTCATAAATACCACAAACGTATTGTCAATCCCTTTTTTTAAGCGGAATTTTTATCAGTATTTTTTCAATAGATATCGACGAATAATTCCTAAATTTTGGAACAACCTTACGCCAAATACCACCACCGCAGCCAGGTAAAGTTCAAGACCCAAGCGGTCTCCAAGATAAGCCAGACCGGCTGCCAACAAAGTATTGGTTATGAAACCGCTTATGAAGATGGTGCTGTCAAAAGAATCTTCCATATAAGCTCGGATCCCGCCGAAAACTGAGTCCAGTGCTGCCAGCACTCCTATCGACATATATTTTACAACAACTGCCGGCAATAGGGCAGGAATTTGAAAACCAATAAATAAACCAATAAGCAGACAAAACAGGGTCAACCACCACATAATTCATGCCGCCTTCGCAATTATTTTACAATCAGAAGAAATATGCTTACGCCACCGCCGAGGTTTATTTTTCCGGCAGGACACAATTCCCCAGGATTTGTTGTCAAGATATGATACAAAGCAAGTCTATTTTTTCAGCTGACTGTATTTCGTTTTTACAACACCAGTGTAAGCTGGTATTTCAACATTATTATATTTCTGTATCTGCACCTGCAGTCCATAATCCTTAAGTTTTTGCGCTACGCCACCCTTTATGGTAAGTCCGCTTTCGAGCATCTGCGGATCGCCGATGGCTTTGATTATAAATGGAGGAGCAATTTTGTTGGTGTTAACCAGAATGGTTGTTCCGGCACAACGTACTTCGGACATCGCAATAATGCGCTCCTCATTGACAGATATAGCTTCTGCTCCGGAAGCCTTCAGTTCACTAACCACATTGAGGATATCCACATCGTGCACCAGCAATGCATTGGGATCTTCTCCCATCTCTGGCGAACGGGCACTGTCATTCAGCGTGACGATGATTCCTTGTCCATATAGAGGCAGCAGGCCTGCTGCCATGTTGACCCTCTGCATTTCTTCCTTCAATTCGCGATTGGCGTTGTTGTCATTGGTGACGTTAACCATTTTTTCCCGCAGGGATAATACTTCCTTGGCCAGCGCATCTCTTTCCTCAGTCACTTCCACAAGCCGTTCATAAACTTCATCGGTTCTGGCCCCGCGAAGATTAATATCTGTATTCTGGGTATTCTTGAATTGAACCGCCAGCATGATCCCCAATACCAGACAAACGATCATGATTGATACTTGTCCTGTTTTGCTGCGCATCTTTATCACCTTTCTAAGTTCTGGTTTTAACTACTGGCTGACCTGAAAATCTGAGATCTACGTAATCAAGCTGGTCTTTGCCTTCTTTCTGCAAACTGGCTTCTATCTTTAGGGCTTCTGTAAAATTGGTCGCTTTTTCCTCGACCCGTTCCAGCGTACCATAGCGCACTTCCGTTCCTTCGAGCGTATATATCAGCAAAGATTTTTGACTGTTCATATAATGAAACTGCGATATATTCTCACGGTCTTGGGCATCAAAAGATTTCCAGACTGTTTTGATCATTTTGATGGCGTCCTGGTTTACTGCCTGTCCAAGGTTAACGCGTTCCGGCATTTTTTCCATGGTAATAATAGGCGTATTGCCATCCGGCAGTTTATTTAACTTATCCAGACAATGACCTTCATCATCAATCAGCAGAAATAAATCTTCATATGGAATAACTGCCCAACTGGCACGCTCCTGGATCTTTATTTCCACCGAGTGGGGCAGATGTCTTATTAATTGTGCATTTTTAACCATGGGATGAATTTTAACCGATCGCTCAATCAGTTCACGATCGATCTTAAACAAATTTTCACCGGGTGTTATCCCGGCAAGTGCGGTTATCTCATCACTGGTTACTTTTTTATTGCCGCTGACATATACTTTACTGATATTGAAGATGGAACTGTGCAAAAAAAGATAAATACATACAAGTACCAGCAGGATGAACAATGATATTTTTCCAGCTTTCTTAGCCATATCGATTACTCCGTAATATCCCAATTCATTAAGAGCAATTATATCAAATTTTACATATACAATATAGCATACAAATTAAGGATAATCGTGATTTAATCTTGATGCAACACAATATCTTGTTCTGGTACTAAATTTTTTTATTTCCTTATATATCCTGTACACAAAATCCAAGAATTTCTTGCAGACTAAAAGACCGCCCAATGAAGTTTTTACGCTTTATGGGCGGGCGTTATAAGCTTACATTTTTGTACATTTAATCTGGTCTGGTTCTCTCTATATCGGCACCCAGGGCTTTGAATTTTTCGTGTATCTTTTCGTATCCCCGGTCAATATGCTCCAGTTTTGATATGCTGGTCTCGCCGCGGGCAGCCAGTCCGGCCAGAATAAGTGCTGCACCAGCGCGTAAATCTGTACTTTCCACACTGGCTCCTTCATATTGGCCGCCTTTAATAATGGCAACCCGGCCTTCTATTTTTATATCCGCTCCCATGCGGCGCAATTCCTGTACATGCATAAATCGATTTTCAAAAATCGTTTCAACCATTACACTCGTTCCGGAAATGGTAGCCAAAAGACTCATCATCTGCGCCTGCATATCTGTTGGGAAGCCTGGATAAGGCATGGTTTTTATGTCGGTAGGCCGATAGTCATTCTTCCCCACCAGACGCAACCCACCGGACCAGGGCAGTATTTCCACGCCCACCTCAGTTAGTTTTGATATGACCGGCTGCAGATGTTCCACAACAACGTTTTCCAACCATACGTCTCCACGACTGATGGCCGCAGCGACCATAAAGGTTCCGGCTTCAATCCGGTCCGGGATGACCGTATGTTCAACCCCGCCAAGTTTTTCGACCCCTTCGATCCGTATGGTATCCAAACC
>JAGFXV010000312.1 GCA_017861475.1 Bacillota bacterium
TAATCAGAATACATCATGCTTAAACCGAAACCAAAGCTACTAATTATTGGTTTTCTACTTCTTTGTCGTCATACCCTTTCAATCTTCAACATAAAATTAAGTCTTTAAACGACACAAACAGGTTGATTTCGCCAATTTGGTCATATTGATTTATAAATCCACCGATCATTTATAGCGGGAACGATTCGTCAAACTCTTCACCCGCCAAAACTGTAACTATTCCCTGAAGTATGTTATGTTTTAATCGATATCACATAGGATTTAATCTATTTTGAGGGAGTAATGACGCAAGTATGGATAAGATAATCAACATGATCGTGACCGAGAGTGGTTTGCCGGCTCAAAAAGTTGCCAATACCGTAGGACTTTTGGATGATGACAAAACCATTCCCTTTATTGCCCGTTACCGCAAGGAAGTTACCGGAGAACTGGATGAAGTGCAGATCCGGCAGATCGATGAACTGTTAAAATTTTTCCGTGGTCTGGAACAGAAGAAAGAGGAAGTCATTCGCCTTATTGAGGAACAGGGCAAACTGACGGAAGAACTGCGCGAGAAAATTTTGGCCTCCCGCCGGCCGGTGGAAATAGACGACATTTACCGGCCTTTCCGTCCCAAGCGCCGGACCCGGGCCAGCATGGCGCGGGACAAGGGGCTGCAGGGATTGGCTGACTTTATTCTGAGCTGTGCGGAAACGGAATCCCCTCAACAGGAAGCGGAGAAATACTTAAATGATGATGTGCCCTCGGTTGAAGATGCGCTGCAGGGCGCCCGGGATATTATTGCTGAACTGGTAGCCGATGACCCGGCCATGCGTCAGGCGGCCCGTGATTTGTGCCGCAAGTTCGCGCAGATCAGTTCCAAGGCCCGCGATCCGGAAAAAGATTCGGTGTATGCCATGTATTATGATTATCATGAACCTGTAAGCAGGATTCCTTCGCATCGCATTCTGGCCATCAACCGCGGCGAAGAGGAAGAAATCCTGAAAGTAGGTTTGGAGCTTGATCCGGAGGCGATCATCAACCGATTGAATCGCAGTTACGCCCGCCCCGGAGAAGCGGGGACGCAAATTGAATTAGCCATAACAGATTGCTGGCAGCGTTTGCTAGCCCCGGCCATTGAGCGGGACATTCGCAGCGAACTGACTGAACTGGCCCATGAACAGGCCATCTCGGTTTTCTCCAAAAATCTCCGTTCCCTGTTGCTGCAGGCGCCGGTAAAGGGAAAAGTCATGCTGGGGATCGACCCGGCTTATCGTACCGGTTGTAAATGGGCGGTGATCGATGCCACCGGTCTGGTAAAAGAGATCGGGGTATTTTACCCTACCCCGCCCCGCAGCGATATAGCCGGAGCAGAAAAAGTAATGGCCCGTTTGGTGGAAAAGTATCACGTTGATGCGATTGCCATCGGCAACGGAACGGCTTCCCGGGAAACGGAGCAGGTGGTGGCCGGCTTTATCAAAAAATCCGATTACCCCCATTTGGCTTACACCATTGTCAGCGAAGCCGGAGCCAGCGTATATTCGGCCTCTGAACTGGCCGCTCGAGAATTTCCCGATCTGGATGTATCTGAACGCAGTGCCATTTCCATCGCCAGGCGGATTCAGGATCCGCTGGCCGAGCTGGTAAAGATTGAACCGAAGAGCATCGGCGTAGGCCAGTACCAACATGATATCGCACCCAAGCGTTTGAATGAAAGCCTCACCGGCGTGGTGGAATCTGCGGTTAACTATGTCGGCGTGGATCTGAACACGGCCTCCGCTTCCCTGCTGTCTTATGTAGCCGGCATTAACGCTACGGTCGCCGGCAACATTGTGAAACAACGGGAAGCCAACGGACCTTTTGGAAACCGCAAGCAGCTCTTAAAAGTTTCCAAACTGGGTCCGAAGGCCTTTGAACAGGCCGCCGGCTTTCTGCGCATCAGCGACGGGGACAACCCGTTTGACAATACCCCCATCCACCCGGAGTCCTATAAATTATCGAGCGAACTGCTGCAATACATCGGAGCCGACTTGAAAGAACTGGGCAGCGATGAGCTGCGCTCTAAAATACAGTCGATTGATTTGAAAAAAAGTGCCGCAGAACTAAACGCCGGTCTGCCTACACTGCGGGATATCGTTGATGCGCTGCTGCGTCCCGGACGTGACCCGCGTGAAGATGTGCCTCCGCCTGTCTTCCGTCAGGATGTGTTAAGTCTGGAAGATATTCAGGCCGGGATGGAATTTGAAGGTGTGGTACGCAATGTCGTAGACTTCGGAGCGTTTGTAGATATCGGCGTAAAAGTCGACGGCCTGGTGCATATCTCGGAGATGTCCCAGCGCCGCATCAAGCATCCTCTGGAAGTCTTATCGATCGGAGACATCATCAAAGTGCGGGTATTGAATGTTGAAGCCCAGAAAAAAAGAATATCGCTCAGTATGAAAATTTGACACTCCTGTTATTTTCACGTCCTGCAAATGATTCACGTAAACTGTGATATAATAAATAGCAAATAATACTCGGAGGGTTAAACATGGAAGACAACAATAATGATCTGGAAATAATGCGTCAAATGATAGAAAAGAAAAAACAGCAAAGTGCCAGCCAGTCCAGTATAAAGCGTGGTCCAGGAGAAAGTTATAAAGCTGCTCAGCAGGATAAAAAGAAAACCAAAAAAACCGGTTTGAAAGCGAAATAGAATCATTTCAATGGGGTAAAAAACCCGGGATCTCTAATTAGATCCCGGGTTTTTTTTGATAAATCAGCTTTATATCAGCCGGCTCATTAATGAAGTGAATCACATTTGTAATACAATCAAAAACTTTTTGCCAAACACAATTGACCTTCCCACTACTTTGCATTACAATATAGACGCCGGCTATTATGCAATACAAAGTAGGAGAAAAACATGAATGTCAACTCACAACTGCTGAAAGGGACTCTGGAAGGTTGCATATTAAAAATCCTGGAACAGGATGAGACGTATGGTTATGAGATCGTTGAAAAATTACACCAATACGGCTTTGCTGATATCAGCGAAGGTACCGTATACCCCTTGCTGCTGCGGCTGCATAACAGTGGATATTTATCCGCCAACACAAAGGTCTCGCCTTATGGGCCCAAACGCAAGTACTATACGCTGACCGATGCCGGTCAGATTCAATTACAGACATTTATACAGGAATGGGAGCACTTAAGTGCCATTATTAATCAGGTTCTAAGTAATAAGGAGGTTTGATCCTATGCAAAGTATTAAGCAAAAAATTAAATCCAATTTTGAACTGAGCAAACAATTGTCCCCGGAAAATAACATTGTCTTTACCGATATCGTTTGTTATCTGCGCACCAGTAATCTTAACAACTGGAAAACGGAAGAAATCATCGAAGAAATCCTGGATATTTTTCTCAGTGCCCAGGCACGGAATGAACCACTGTCCAGTGTAATCGGACCTGATTACAAGACTTTTTGTCGTGA
>JAGFXV010000313.1 GCA_017861475.1 Bacillota bacterium
TTTTATTTTAGAAATCATAAGACCAATCTAATGATGAAAGTGATTCAATACACAGCCATGTTCACTACATTACTGGCCGGTGCGATTATCACTTGCATTGATCAATTGGTTACAAACAGCATATCCCCTTTTATTATCGTTTGCAGCATTACCGGAGCCATCTATTTAATCAGGCCTGTATATGCAGGAATGATAAGTATACTGACCTATTTGATATTCTACTATGCTTTGAGTTTAACCCAATTTGACCCTGGTTTATTGCTTTCCAACCGGGTAAATGGTTTATTTGCCATTGGTGTTGGTTTTTGTCTCTCTATTATTTTATGGCGAACAAATATCATAAACCTTAAGCAAAAGTATTTTATTGCCCGGCAGCAAAAAGAATTGGAAGAAAAAAACAAACAACTGGAACAACTTGCTTTCTTCGATCCTTTGAGCGGTGTTTTTAACAGAAGATATTTTGAAAAACAGTTAAGGCAGGAGATCGCCAGGATGAACCGTTATGGAAATAAATCCTGTGTGGCAATTTTAGACGTTGATGATTTTAAAATAATAAATGATCGATTCGGTCATCCTGCCGGGGATTATCTGCTGCAAAAAACGGCTGAGATTATCAGTAACCAAATCAGAGAATCAGATATTCTTGCCCGCTGGGGCGGAGATGAATTTATTTTATTATTGCCTAATACATCACTGGATGCAGGTAAACGAGTGGCGGAAAAAATAAGAAACAATATCGAAGCGAATCTTTTTGTTATTGACGGTCATGAGATACATACGACGGTCAGTTTTGGCGTAACATCAATCCCGGCTTACATAGACGATTCATTTGAACTAAGCTATATTAACGCTGACAAAGCCTTGTATTACGCTAAACAAAGTGGAAAAAACAAAGTAACAACCCTATAATTTCTGAAGCTCAATAACTTAAAAACTTTGCCCTGGTGCCTGGCACCAGGGCAAAGTTTTTGCATGCTTGTTTATAAAATGGTTACCGTTTCTTGCTTGGCTGCCCTTTCTTCTCAGCCGATGTTTTACTGAAAGAAGCCTTCTTGATCGGCGCTTCAGACTTTGGGGATTCTACAGTTTGCTCAGCTTCTTCCGGCGCTTCTGCCGGTTCATCTGGTACTGCTTCGGACGCCTCTGGTTCCTCGATAATTTCTGTTCCTTCGATTGTTTCTACAACCTCAGCTTCCAGGACTTCCGGTGTTCCATCCGGGGCAGATGCTTCATTTTCTTCCGGTGCTGCCAAGGCTTCCATTTCCATCGCCATCTCTGCGGTTTCTGTCGTTTCCATCGCATTCTGCGTTTCTTCCGCATCAACGATAATCGTTTCTTCATTCTTTTTTATTTTCGTGTATTTTTTCCCACAGAAGGAACAGGTCTTGTCATCTGACATCGGCGTTGATGATTTGCTCCACTGCTGACATGCTATGCAATAAAGCCAATAAGCCATAAAATTTGTCTCCCTCCTTCATCTCATAACCAAAAGAATGCACTTTTGGTAAAACAGGTTTAATTTTTCTAACATTATATGAACTATAGATTAAAATGTTGACAAAATTACCCGATAAAATAAATGAAACACCCCATAAAGGGCACTAAGAAAAATATTTATTTTCTACCCCAAAAATTACTATCATGTTTTCGTATTAATTATGATATCCTAATCAGGTACTTGCACAAGACTTAAAAAGCGGTTTTTTATGTAGTAATAAAGGATGCTTGCTGATGCTGAATAAGCCATCGGCAATCACAACAGGAATTTTCAAAACTAAGGAGAAAACTGTAAGTGACAAACACAGGAAGAAGAAAGAGAAAAAAGAGAAGCCTTAGAAATAAGATCATCAATTACTTTTCGAATGATAACAACCTTAGAGCAGTATGGTTTTCTCTGTTTGGTTTCATCTTTGTTATTACCATAATCATAGTTATGTCTGAATATGTTTTTTCGGCTTAACCCAGGGCAGCGCAAAATCATTTCCTCATCTGTCTCCCTCCACATTTTCCTCTAAACAATATAGTTCCCCCGCCTTGCAGGAATTCTGAGCATGGTTAGCAAAATAGTAAAATAAACGTATAATTCTTGCTCTGATTCTTCCGAGGGGAGGTTTGCAATCGCGTGAAGAAAATTTTCAAACTTGTTTTGCTGGTTCTGGTCTTGCTGGTCGGCGTCAACATGTGGATTATTTCCAGTACGGCAGATAGCAAATACGAGTTAAATTCAGATTTGATCAAGCAGGTGTCTGCCAATGTACCGGACTACACCCCGCTAAACCAGGTACCCGAGGATTTTACCCAGGCGGTCATAGCGGTCGAGGACCACAAGTTTTACAAACATCATGGTTTTGATGTAGTTGGTATCGCAAGGGCTTATTTGACCAATTTAAAAGACGGCACCATTACTCAGGGCGGGAGCACCATCACCCAGCAACTGGCCAAAAACCTTTTCCTGAGCAGTGACCGCACTTATACCCGTAAAATCAAGGAACTTTTTCTGGCTATGAAACTGGAAAAACGCTACACCAAAGATGAAATCCTGGAAATGTATATCAATGTGGTTTACTACGGTTCTGATGCCTATGGCATCCAGGCTGCCAGCCACACCTATTATCATAAAAAGGCCTCCGAACTCTCCCGGGAAGAATGCGCTATGCTGGCCGGACTTCTTCAGGCACCCAGTATCTATAACCCCAAATCGAACCCGGATCTGGCGGCGGAAAGACAAAAAACTGTGCTTTCGCTGATGGACGAAGCCAAAGAGTAAGTCCCCCCCTCACGCAATCATTGATTGATTATGGGAGCCGGAACCTTTTGCTTTACAATAAAAAAACGTGCCGCCGGATCTGACTGGCAGCACGTTATATGGATTGCTTGCGGATTTCAATTACTCCTTGTACATCTTCCTGATCACATCATCGTAGTTCAGACCGATAATTTTCCTCTTCAGTTTATTGCTGGGGGTCATTTCGTTTTTTTCAATGGTAAAGGGGCTTTCCAGCAGGGTAAACCTGACAATCTTTTCATGATGGGCCAAATCCTTCGATTGCCCTTCGATCCTGTCTGCATACAGCTTTATGATTTCCGGTTTCTTCAACAGATCGCTGATTCCCTGATAGGCGATGCCATTGTCATGGGCATATTCCTCCAAAGCTGCAAAAGACGGCACGATCAGCGCAGTGATAAACTTCTGTTTGTCGCCGAATATCACCAGTTGCTCAACATAATAATCCTGGCCGATCCTTGATTCGATCAACTGGGGGGCAATGTTTTTGCCGTTGGCGGTTACGATAATGTCCTTCTTCCGGTCGGTGATTTTCAGGAACCCGTCCTCATCGATCAGTCCAATATCACCTGATTTGAAATATCCGTCTTCGGTCATGGCGTCTGCCGTGGCCTCCGGTTTGTTCCAGTATCCCTTGAAGACATTGTCGCCTTT
>JAGFXV010000314.1 GCA_017861475.1 Bacillota bacterium
GGTGTATCAGCGGGAGCTTCTACTCCGGATTGGATAATTAAGGAGGTATTAGATAGGATGACGCAGTTTGATGACGACGCTCCACAGGAGCAAATTCAGGAAACCCAGATGGAAACCAATACAGCCCCGGAGAGTGAATCCAGCGAAGAGAATTTCGCCAAAATGGAAGCGGAAATGGCTGATATCGTCAGTCCCAACCGCGGCGACATTATTAAAGGCATTGTAGTAGAAGTACACGATGACGACGTAATGGTGGACGTTGGCGGAAAATCCGAAGGAATCATTCCCCTTAGAGAGATGTCTGTGAAAGATGTCAATTCAGCCAAACTTTTGGCTACCGTCGGTGAAGAAATCGAAGTGCTCGTACTCAAATGGGACGATGATGGAACGATCCTGCTATCCAAAAAGAAAGTTGACTCCAAAAGAGCCATGGACAAACTGGAGGAGACATTTAATGAAGGCAGCTTGATTGAAGGTACGATCGTTTCAAGTGTTAAAGGCGGTTTGCTGGTTGATGTTGGGGTTGTAGCCTTTTTACCTGCTTCGCATGTGGATGATGGTTATGTGAAAAACCTTGATGAATATATTGGCAAAACTTATAAATTCAAAATTATCGAGTTCAACCGCAACAAAAAACGGGGTTCACAAATCGTTTTATCCCGTAAACAACTAGTTGAAGCAGAGAAATCAAAACTCAGAGATGAATTCTGGTCAACGATAGAAGAAGGCCAGGTATTGAAAGGCAGAGTTAAACGTCTGGTAGATTACGGTGCTTTCATTGATCTGGGCGGATTTGAAGGACTGCTGCACGTTTCTGAAATAGATCATGTACGTATCGATCATCCTTCTGCGGTATTCAAGGAAGGCGATGAGATCGATGTTTATATTCTGTCTCTGGATCGTGAAAAACAGAGAGTTTCGCTGAGCCGTAAAAAGCTTATGAAGAGCCCCTGGGAAATTGTAATGGAGAAATACAACGAGGGTGACATCGTTGATGGTAAAGTCGTCCGCATTGCTCCTTTCGGTGCGTTTGTGGAAATCGAACCGGGCGTTGATGGACTGGTGCACATTTCCCAACTGGCCAACTATCGGGTGGAAAAACCGCAGGATGTAGTAGCTGTCAACCAAATCATCAAAGTCAAGATCCTCAGCATTGATCAGGAAGAAAAGCGTATCGGATTGTCTTTAAAAGAAGCTGCCGAACCGGTTGCTGAGAAAGAAGTACAGGAATATTTGGAAAATCAGGACAGCCAGGATGTTCCTGCAGATGCGGCGGCAGACGAATAAATCCACAGGAAAGGTTTGTCGGAAATGCCGATATTTGATTTTGAATGCAGTGATTGTGGAAACAAATTTGATTTATTGATTGCCAATAAAGATAAAGACAAGGCGCAATGCCCAAAGTGCGGTTCAAGCAATGTAAAACAACTTTTATCCGTGTTTGCCACGACCAGCAGTGGCTCATCCAGTTCTCAGGGTTCCTGCCAGAGCTGCCCCAGCGCCGGTTCCGGCGGCTGAGCTATGCGTTTCTAGGCTGTCAGTTGACAGCCTTTTTCTTTAGGCTAAGACAATAAAAACATGGAAAGGAGAGATTGGGCTTTGGATAGAGGATGGATATTGAATGATGACGATGTGGTTAACGTAGTGGAACCGATAAACTTGCGAATTTTAAACGACATTGCCAAAACGTATCACCAAAACAACCATGTAAACATTGAAGTAAAACACAAAGGCGAACCTATTAAAAATCTTCATCAAATGGAAGAAGACATCCATTCCATTGAACGCATTTTTAACGTAACCTTCAATTTTACGCCTGATCTGCGCTAGACAATGCTTTGCAGCGGAGCAATACTGGCTGGCGGCAAAAGTACCCGGATGAAGTTCAACAAGGCTTTTGCTGCCATTGCCGACAAATCAGTATATCAAATTATATTGGAAAAGTTTCAGCTTTATTTTGATGATATTATAACCATTAGCAATGAACCATATTTATATGAAAAACCGGGCACATCGGTTTTTCCTGATGTGTATCCGGGGTTGGGACCCGTCGCGGGGATACATTCGGCTTTATACCACGCCCGATTTGAGGCGGTATTTGTCATGGGCTGTGACATGCCGTTCATGAACATGAAACTGGTTGAATATCTGCTGGACCGGCTGGGGTCTTATGATTGTGTGGTTCCTGAAATAGATGGCAAACTTCAACCTTTGTCAGCTGTTTACAGCAAAAAATGTCTGCCTTTGTTGACGGATTGTTTAAGCAATGACAGACTAAAATTGATTCGCATCTATGAAGAAGAATTGAATGCGAAAATTATTTCCGAGCAGGATATGGTTGCATTTGGTAATATCCATGAAATATTTATGAATGTTAATGATCCTGCGGCTTTGGAATTAGCCAGGACGATTGCAGGGAGGTATTTATAATCAGGGAACAGCGGAAAAACGAGCATCTTCAACTGGCGCTGCAAACTGCGGATGGACCTGACCGGAATGGATTTGCCGATATTTCACTCATACCCGATGCGGCTCCGGAGCTGAATCTGGATGATATCGATATGGGCTGCCGGTTTTTAGGCAAAAAACTTTTCTTTCCAATCATTATCAACGCCATGACCGGCGGTACCGGGGAAGCCAAAGGAATCAACCATCAACTGGCATCACTGGCTGCCCGATACGGGTTGGCGATGGCGGTGGGCTCACAAACGGTGGCGCTGGATGACGAACAGTTGACAGACAGTTTTACCGTCGCCAGGGAGTCCAATCCCAACGGCGTGTTGATTGCCAATGTCAGCGCCAATTGTCCGGTCGAAAAAGCCCTTCAGGCGGTGCAGATGATTGCTGCCGATGGGCTGCAGCTGCATTTTAACATGCCCCAGGAACTGGCCATGAGCGAAGGAGATCGGAATTTTAAGGGATTGCTGGACAATGTCAGTCAGATCACTGAGCGGTGTCCGGTACCGGTCATCGCCAAAGAAGTCGGCTTTGGATTTGCCCGGGAAAGTGTTGCCAGAATCCATACCCGGGGCATTGATATTTTTGACTGCGGTGGCAAGGGGGGTACCAATTTTATGGCGATAGAGGATCAGCGCGGGGGAATGTTTGATCAGACCTTATATGACTGGGGGATATCCACTGCAGCCAGTCTGGCTGAAATCGTTGATTTACAGCTTCCCATTCAGGTGGTCGCCTCGGGAGGGATCAGGTCTGCAGCAGATGCAGCCAAAGCGTTGGCTTTGGGAGCTGATCTGGTGGGCATATCGGGGCTGTTTCTCAAGATTTTGCTCCGTGAAGGTTATGATGAACTGGAACGCAAACTGGAGAGATTTCTATATCAATTGAAAGCGGTGTTTCTCATGACCGGTGCTGCAAACTGCGCAGCCATGCAAAGAAAACCGTTGTTGATTTTTGATAAAACCGCCCAGTGGTTAAAA
>JAGFXV010000315.1 GCA_017861475.1 Bacillota bacterium
CTCCACTCGGACTATAATTCACAGGGGAATCAGAAACAACCGCCACCGTTTGTCCGGACAGCATTTTCTCCAGCAGTCCCTCGGTCTTGTCCTGATCAGCAATCCAATAGCTTTGAATCAGATTTCCATAAGCGTCCCGCTTGTCCAAAAAATAACCCGGCAGCGTCTGGGCGATGATGGAACTACTGTTAAAACCCGGCGCCCAGCTGGCCATTTTCAGCATATCTGCCGTACGTAGATTGGTATCGATATTCTCTTTGACTACTTTGACCAAGGCCGGCAGTTTTACAATATTCTTGGCGTGCAGCAGCTCATTCCCCAGCGCTTTCAGGAAAATTTGCTGGTGCTCGGTTCGGGCAATATCCCCCAAGGCATAATCACGAAAACGGACATAGGCCAGGGCTTGACTGCCGTCCAAATGTTGCTGCCCTGCTTTCAGATCAATGTCTTCGGACGGTTTGTACATGCGCTGGTCTACATTAATGTCGACCCCGCCGATGGTGTCGATGATTTTTTGGAATCCCTCAAAATTCATCTCCACATAATAATCAATATTCTCCCCTACGAGTTCTTCCACTTTCTCGACCACCAGGTCCGGTCCGCCTACGGTGTTGGCGCTGTTGATCTTGTCGCTTGAACTGCCCTCCACATCAATACGGGTATCACGTGGTATGGAGACCAAGGCGACCTTGTTCAGCTCCGGATCGATCGAGGCCAGAATGATTGTATCGGTACGGGTTTGTTTTTCCCCCGGACGGGCATCTGTGCCCAGCAGCAGAATATTGGTCCTTTCGCCGTCTTTTATGGTCGCTGCGTCTTCACTTTCATTTTTGTCTCCTGCCAGCAGCAGGTTGTGAATCGAGGCACCAAACCCGAAAGAAATCATAAAAACGAGGCTGAATACCAGTATTAATTTTGCCAATGCTTTTATCTTCAACATAGCTGATAACCTCAAACTTTCCAACTAGTCAGGACTGGATCTCGTTGCTCTGAGGGCTGCCGTGCAGCGGCACTTTGGCCTTTCCAGTCAGCATGCCGATACGGTTTGCCCCAATCACCATGAGCAACAACAGGAATGCCAACACCACAGTCGCTTTGGGATTGTTGAACCAGCTCAGAACAATAGCGGTCAAGGCAAAAAAGCCGCTGATCGCATAGATGATTAAAACCGTGGTCTGATGAGAATAGCCCATCTTCAACAAGCGATGGTGCAAATGATCCTTATCCGGCATAAATATGGGTGTTTTTTTATAAATACGCCGAAAAATCGCAAAAAACGTATCAAATATCGGTATCCCCAGAATTACAATCGGTATTACCAGGGAAATTAAAGCCGTACTTTTGGCAACCCCGGTAACAGCCAGACAGGCCAAAATAAAACCCAGAAAATTGGAACCGCAGTCCCCCATAAAGGTACGGGCCGGATGGAAATTATAGGGCAGAAATCCCATAATAGCAGCTACCAATGTAAACGCAATCAAAGCTGTTTCCATCTGCCCCTGCATAAGCGCCACGATTCCCATGGTTATGCCGGCTATACCGGCTACACCGGCCGCCAGTCCATCCAGACCGTCGATAAGATTGATGGCATTGGTGATGCCCACGATCCACAAAAAAGTCAGCGGGATACTCAAATATCCCAGCGCCAGCATACCATCAAACGGATTGCTGACAAAGTGAATCACTACGCCAAAATATACGGCCACCGCGGTGGCAACAATTTGTCCTGCCAGTTTCACCCGGGCTGACAACTGATAGACATCGTCCAGGATCCCGACAATAAAAATAATGACTGCTCCAATAACTATACCCACATACGGTCCGGAAACTTTCACTCCCAACAGCACACACAACATAAAAGCCAAAAAAATAGCCAGGCCTCCCATGCGGGGCATAGCAGTCTGATGTACTTTGCGCTTATCGGGCTGATCTATGGCACCCAACCGGTAAGCCAGACGGATCACCAGCGGAGCAGAAAAATAAGCTATTACAAAAGCCGACACCAATATCAATGCCGACATAAAAAAAGACATTTTAGCACAATCCTCCCCTCTGTTTTATCTAGGCTAATTCTAACACCGCTCTCCAGGCTTGTCTATATACCAAGATTTAGTGGATTGGGATATAAAATAAAGGAAGTTTAGGTCTCATTGTAGAAAAAAACCACAAGTTCTCTATAATAATAACGTATACTATCATTTAGTAATAACAAATCCAGCAGATAGGAGTCCCGTATGAAAATCGCCCTGTCAGGATATTATGGCTTTGACAATGCCGGAGATGAAGCATTGCTACTGGCAATCAGCTCATCAATAAAAAATCTGGTTCCGGATTGTGAATTTGTGGTTTTTTCCGGGAACCCGGCCAAGACCATGCAATTACACAAAACCAGAGCCGTATATAATATGAATCCCTGTTCTGTTGCCAGAGAACTGCTGACCTGTGATCTGCTCATCAGCGGAGGAGGCAGCATATTTCAGGATGTTACCAGTTCCCGATCTCTTCTATATTATATCAGCGTTGTTTTGCTGGCTCGTATGCTGGGAAAACCAGTGGTTTTTTATGCTCAGGGAGTAGGTCCGGTCCGGCGGCCTTTCAATCGTTGGGTGTTGGGACGGGTAGCCAACCATGTAAGTCTTATTACGCTGCGTGACCAGGCTTCACGTGAATTCATGCTCAAACTGGGGGTCAGGAAACCTCCCTTGCAGGTCACAGCGGATCCGGTTTTTGCCCTGCAGACGGAAGACAGAATTATAGAAGAAATCCTGCAGCGCTTTCCCTATTTGGCGTCCGGCCAAGCAAGGCGTCTGGGAGTTTCCGTCCGTCCCTGGCCGGCGCTGCAAGGTTATCAGCAGAATTTGGCGGCTGTCCTGGATCATTTCAAACGAGCCGGGTTTGAAATTATATTTGTCCCCATGGATCATCATGTGGACATAAATGAATCTGAGCTGGTCAGTTCATATATGCAGGAAGAGTCTTATTTGATCAGAGATGAGCTTACGACTGCCCAGCATTTGGCGCTCATTTCCCAGCTCGATCTGATGGTGGGAATGCGTTTGCATGCTTTGATATTTGCTGCCAGTTGCGGAGTTGCTTTTACCGGTATTTCCTATGATCCTAAAATCGATGCTTTTTTGGATCTTTTCGGCAAACAGCCTCTGGCTAAATCAACGAAACTGATGGTCGCCCAGATCGAGGAATTGCTGTATGATCAAGCCGCCCAGGCGCAGGTCAAGTCGCAGGCGGAAAAAATGCGCAGCCAATCTCGCGAAAATGCACGATTGACCTTGGACGTATTAAAAAAATAAGAACCCCACCCGCTGTCGCAATCAAAGATTGCTTGCGGGTCCCGGGAACCTTGTTGTTTCACAATAAGAACCCCACCCGCTGTCGCAATCAAAGATTGCTTGCGGGTCCCGGGAACCTTGTTGTTTCA
>JAGFXV010000316.1 GCA_017861475.1 Bacillota bacterium
TCCAATACTCCCGGGGCTGCCCCTTTAATTGCGAGTTTTGCGACATCACCTTTCTGGATGGCCGCGTTCCCCGAACTAAAAATAAAGAGCAAATAATAGCTGAACTGGAATCGCTTTATAGTCACGGTTGGAGAGGAAGCCTTTTTGTCGTTGATGATAATTTCATCGGGAATAAGAACAAACTTAAATCAGAGACCCTTCCGGTCCTGATAGAATGGCAGGAGAAGCGGCGTTATCCTTTCACGCTCCTTACCGAGGTCTCCATAAACCTGGTGGATGATGAGGAATTGATGCAGCTCATGACGCGGGCTGGATTCAACAGGGTGTTCATTGGTATTGAAACCCCTCACGAGGCCAGCCTCAACGAATGTAATAAAAATCAGAATATAAGCCGGGACCTTCTAGCGTCAGTAAAGAAAATCCATAACCATGGCATGGAGGTAATGGCCGGATTTATTGTAGGATTTGATAATGATCCTGCCTCAATATTCAAAACTCAAATCAATTTTATTCAGAGAAGCGGCATTGTAACGGCGATGGTGGGGCTGCTTAACGCTCCTCGAGGCACTAGGCTCTACCAGCGTCTAAAAGGGGAAAACCGTCTGCTTAAGAGTGGTTTTTCCGGCGATAATATGGACTATTCCTTAAACTTTGTCCCCAAGATGAACCGTGATTCATTGATTAATGGGTATCATAATGTTTTGAATACGATCTATGCACCCAAGCAATATTACGCGCGGATAAAAACACTCCTCAAGGAATACAAACCTAAAGCCCGGGTAGGTGTTCCCCATGTTGAGTGGCATCATATTTATGGGTTTGTTAATTGCATGTGGTTCCTGGGAATACGGGATAAGGGCCGGCGATACTACTGGAGACTCTTTTATTCAATCCTTTTTACCAGGCCGCGGTCCTTCGCTCTTTTTATGACCCTGTCAGCCTATGGATATCATTTCCGTAAAGTTATCAGCAAATATGTAGGTGACCCATCTAAGAGTGCGACATAGACCTTAAAAAAGCCCTTCCGATATTCCGGAAGGGCTTTTTATTGTGTCCAAATATGATATATGTTGGTAATCCGGACAACCTGTTAAACGCCTATATTGACGTTCATAAACATATTTGTTAGTCTGGTACACCTAGTCCCTTAAGGTAATCCACGGCATCCTGTACGGTTAATATTTTTTCAGCATCATTGTCCGGGATTTCCACTTTTCGCTCCGGGGTGCTGAAGCTTTCCTCAATGGCCATGATAAGCTCAACCAGGTCCAATGAATCGGCTCCCAGGTCATCAGCAAATTTGGCAGATAGAGAAACTTCGTTGTCTTCGACTCCTAACTGGTCTACGATTATTTTCTTTAATTTTTCAAAGATTGTTGATGCCACCTAACTAACCTCCCCTATGATTTTTTATTGGATACCAGGTTGCTTACTGAGCCCAGTACCCCGTTTATAAAGCGGGAAGAATTATTGCTGCCGAAGGTCTTGGCCAGCTCTACCGCTTCATTAATAGCAACCTTAACCGGGATTTTATTATCATGTAAAATCTCAAAGATTGCTAGCCTTAAAATATTTCTATCGATTATCGAGATCTGGTTTAACGGCCAGGCCGGAGCGAAGTCCCGTATATTCTGATCAAGTTCTTCCCGATATTTTATAACTCCATTAACCAGCACCCGGACAAAATCGATAATATCTGATGTCACCTCGTTTGTTGATAGTATATGATCTATGGCGCTTTCAGGGCTATGCTCAACAGCATCAATTTCATAGAGAACCTGAAGTGCTATCTCCCTGGCTTTGTGTCGTGCTCCTTTCATTTTCTACTCACTTGACTTACCATTATATCATTGTCCTCACTTCTGTTCACCTTTTTGAATTTTTATACTTTATTTATCAACTAGTCCCGGAGAATTGCCCTCTGTTACCAGACGGAGATCATTCCTCCATCGACACACAGGAATTGGCCCGTGATATATCTGGCTTCCTCGGAAGCAAAAAAAGCCACAGCTTCAGCTACATCTTGCGGAGTTCCAAAATAACCCACGGGAATATGTTGGCTATATTCTTCTTTAACTTTATCTGACAATTTCTGTGTCATATCGGTCTGGATAAAACCGGGACAAATGGCATTCACCGTGATTTGACGGGAAGCCATCTCTTTGGCTACAGTTCTCGTGATGCCGATAATACCGGCCTTGGCGGCACAATAATTGACCTGCCCGGGGTTTCCAATAATCCCTGAAATACTGCTTATGTTGATTATCCTGCCCCAGCGTTGTTTCATCATATATTTTAAGGCAGCCCGGGTGCACAGAAAAACCCCTTTTAAATTTACGTCTATCACGGCGTTCCAGTCTTCATCTGTCATACGCAGCGTCAACTGGTCGCGGGTTATGCCCGCGTTGTTAACCAGTATATCCAGTCTACCGAAGCTGGCTATAATTGTTTCCACCATCCGGTTTACGTCTTCAGATGAACTGACATTGCCTTTAACGAATAAGCTCTGCTTACCGGCAGCTTTAATTTCTGCAGCAGTCGCGGCGGAGGCGTCGGATACATCATTAATAACAATTTTTGCTCCGGCGTCGGAAAGTCGTTGGGCTATTGCTTTCCCGATTCCCCGGCCACTGCCGGTAATTAAAGCTGTTTTTCCAGTCAAATCCATAAAAACCTCCCCTGATTGCCAAATCCAGGAATATTCGTATCCCGGGATTATGTAGCGTTTAGATTATCTAACTCACCGAGGGTGCCGACATTTAAAGTTTTTATCGCTTTGTCTACTCGCTTAATTAATCCGCTTAGTACATTACCCGGTCCGATTTCAATAAAGGTTGCCACATTATTCTTTATCATAACCTCGACAGAACGTTGCCATTGAACGCTATGGGTAAGTTGCTGGATTAACTCATCTTTTATAGCTCGAGAGCTGGTCAAGGGTTCAGCCGAGGTATTGGCAATGATAGGAATTGAGGGATTGCTAAAAGAGAGCCGATTTATGATGGCCGTCAGTCCGTCTGCGGCTGGCTGCATCAAAGGCGAATGGAAAGCACCGCTGACCTGGAGGGGTAAAGCCCTGGCGGCGCCCCTGGATTTGGCCAGTTCAATAGCTTTTTCAATATTTTCTTTGATGCCGCTGATAACCAGCTGGCCGGGACAGTTGATATTAGCCAACCAGGTTCCCGTTTTCTGGCAGATATCATTTAGGGAGGTTTCATCCAAACCCAGTATGGCCGCCATCCCACCCGGCACCTTTTGCCCGGCTTCGAACATGAGTCGCCCTCTTTCTCGAGCTAAAAACACAGTCGTAGGAAAATCTAAGACGCCGGCAATCACCAGGGCGGTATATTCCCCGAGGCTGTGTCCTGCTAAAAAAGCCGGTATACGCACTTTGCTGCTCGCCTGCCTGGAAACGGCTGACTGATAGCATGCCAT
>JAGFXV010000317.1 GCA_017861475.1 Bacillota bacterium
AAATCGAAATTATCAATCAAGCTCAGGATAGGGTTAAAGTATCCTGACGAAGTATTGCAGCTCATTCCCATTTTTAACCGGTACCCCCTTGAGGAGTTGATCATCCATCCAAGGACGGGCAAGCAGATGTATGAAGGCGAGGTTGACCTCGATATGTTCGAGCAGTGCCTGAATCTGTCGAAACACAGAGTGGTCTATAACGGGGACATCGATTCTGTCCGGAAGCTGGAAATGCTTTCGAAACGGTTCAGATCCGTCGATCGATGGATGATCGGCAGGGGCCTGCTGGGAAATCCATTCCTGGCGGAAAAAATTAAATTCAATACGGAAAAACCCTATCCTGAAAGGATTAAAATCATCAGGGCCTTCCATGATCACTTATTTGATGAATATTTGAAGATTTTGTCCGGCCCCGCGCATATTACCAATAAAATGAAAGAAGTCTGGACGTATCTGGGAAACTTTATTGAAAACGGGGAAAAAATACGAAAGAAAATAAAGAAAGCTCATCACAGGGATAATTATATTGATATTGTGAATAAAGCTTTTGATGAGCTTATTTGACATACCTGATACACTACGCCGGTTATTGCACTTCCCCCTCTTGCATCTCCCGTATTTCTTGCAATGTGACGATTATAAGTTATAATCCGATTTATAGCCCATGCAAGATCACAGTCGTTTCACCAAATATATTTCAAACCGGCCGTTACTGGTATTCTGGCGGTGATAATAAAGTGTTTTTTCATCAGGAGAAAAAGCGGGACCCTCAATAAAACCATGTATGGCCTGAACCAACTGCGGTGTGCCGAAAGCTTCGGTTTTACCGGAACGTACCGTACGATAGATCCGGGCTGCCGCGGACCCCGGATCGAAACGCGTGAAGAAGAGTTCTAACCCGCTGGCCGATATAGCGGGAGCATATTCGAGTTTAGCGGTATTTACATTAGCCATGATCACCGCGCTGTTCGGATCGGGCATAAAACCGCTGCCTGAATAGACGGCCATGACAAGATCGGCCGCAGACGGAACGCCTCCCCCGGCCGCAGGTTCCTGCTCGCCGACCGGCTCATTGCGAAGTGTATCCAAAATCTGAATAAACTGACTTTCGTGGGAAAAGATATTGAGAACCCCGTTTGAACTCTGAACATTGACTGGAAGCGGATAACCATTCCTAATAATTCCCGTGTACCCTAAAGTCATCAAGACAGGTTACTTTGCGCATAGCATTCACATTTCATGATCGGTTTTTCATTGACACACATCATTATTTATTTTACACACCACCCGTCATCAATAAACCACTTATCAATTTAATAGAAACAACGACAACCTTTTTGAAGAAAGGTCCGAAAGATGTTTAGTGCTATTCAACCGGGCATGGGTGATGCGACAAGGAAATATCAATCATGCAAAAGAATCTCCCCTTTTATTTAAAAGGCAATATGACCGGGATGCGACCGACGATCTTTGCGCGCATTATGATTGGCTATCTCGCCATATTCATCGCTGTGGCGGCCGTGAGCGTGTATGCCTTTTCGCAGCTTGCCGTTTTCCGCGGAGTAACCGATGATATTTTACAGACGGACAATCGCCTGAGAGACCTTGTGCAAAAGATTACCGATTCTCTTCTCGCACAAACACGCTACGAACGGAAGTACATCATTACAAAAGATCAGGAATTCATTAATCAGTTTATGATTGACGAAGGCGATGTCAATACACGCATTGATGAGGCGTTATTCATAGCCAATAACGCGCGTAAGAGAGAAATGTTAATTCGGATCCGGAATTCCTATGAGCATTACAAGTCTGCTGTTAATGAAGAAGCACAGCTTGTAAAGAAAAAACAACCCTATCTTCAGGCGGATTATAAAGAAGAAAAGGGGAAAACAGTAGACGGGATTCTTGTGGAACTGAGAAATTTGAAACGATACATCGAGCAGGATACCTATGAAAAGATAAAGCATCTTGGAGAGTCTGTCGTAAAAGCAAATCAAATTGCCATCGTAATGGCCGCGGGTTTTATTTTTTTTGGAGTCATCACTTCTATTTTTATTACCAGAAGCATTACCCGACCCCTTTCTTTCATGAGAAAAAAAACAAGGCAGGTTGCCCAGGGGAATTTTGATTGTAGTCTGGATGTATCATCTCCTCCCGAGATAGAGGAACTGGCGCAGGATTTTAATCTGATGTGCGACAAGTTGAAGGTGATGGATAAGGTGAAGTCTGACTTTTTCGCATTGATGGCCCATGAGCTGCGCACCCCCCTTGCCTCTATTAAAGAAGGAACAAATCTTTTACTAAATCACATCGGAGAAGATTTTAAAGAAAAACGGAAAGAGGTTCTCACCATCATTGCCGAGGAGAGCAACCGCCTGACTGATCTGGTCAATTCCCTGCTGGATCTGTCAAAAATGGAGGCCGGCATGATCGCTCTCAACCTTGAAAAATCCAATATCGGTTCCCTGATCAATCAAGCTGCTTTTGGAATAGGACCTCTGGCGATGACTAAAAATGTGAGCATCAAACTGGAAATACCGCAAGATTTGCCTTATGTGAAAATGGATGAGGAAAGGATTCTTCAGGCGTTCAGGAACTTGATCGGAAATGCCGCAAAATTTACGCCGGAGGGTGGTCAGATAACGATATCCGCCCAGCCCATGGCAAGCGGCGGGGTGAAAGTTTCCGTTGCGGACACGGGGCCCGGCATTGCTAAAGAGGATTTAACTGCGATCTTTGATAAATTCCAGCAGGGCACCATGACAGACTATAATAAAATTAAAGGAACAGGCCTGGGATTGGCTATAGTTAAACATATCATCAATGCTCATGGAGGTAAAATTTGGGTAGAAAGCGAATTTGGACACGGCAGTACTTTCATATTTCTATTGCCTGCATGATCCTCATATCTCTTGCCGGCTGCGTTATGCTGACAAAAATGAAGGCGGAAACAGGAAGCCGCGGACATCTTGTCACAGCACAGAAACTCCTGGACCAGGGAGATTACGAGGGAGCTCTGAAAGAAAATCAGAAGGTCCTGTCATGTCTTGGCAATGTTTCTCCATCCGATGAATCCCTTTTTAATATGGCGCTCATTTACGCCCACGCTGGATATTCCAAAAGGAACCCAGACAAGTCGCTTGACTACTTCAAAAGACTGGTGAAGGTCTTCCCTCACAGTCCCCTTGCCGGGCAGGCCAAAATTTGGATAGGGATACTTAAGGAGCACAAGAAACTAAGCACAGAGGTTGAGGACTTGAACAGGTCCATCAGCAAATCGTATAGCGAGAATGAGCGGTTAAACCAAGAAATAGAAGATTTAAAAATGACGATTAGGAAATCGAAGCAGGTTGACATCGAGATAGACGGAAAAAAGAAGGAGCTTTCGAAATGACCG
>JAGFXV010000318.1 GCA_017861475.1 Bacillota bacterium
TACAGCTCTAAAATCTTCATGGTCTCCTGACTCATCGTTTAAAAACTCCTTTCCTTTTTACATATTATTAATTATGGCATCCTTCGTCTCAACTTTTGTATTCCCTTAATTTTTTAGCCGCATCTTTAGGATTGATCTCCCCTCGTTCCAGGGCGCTTAAAATCTCCTGTCGCCGTACAGCGACATCTTCTTCCTTTTCCTCCGTACGTTCCAGTTGATAGCCCAATGATTGGATCACCGTATCCAAATTTTTACGAACGGTCGGATAGGATATATTCAGTTCCCGCTCTACGTCTTTTATATTCCCCCGGCATTTAATAAACGTTTCAATAAAATCAAGCTGCTCTTTGGGCAGACGGCAAAACTTGCAGGGACTGAACAGGCCTTCGATGGATGTCTGACATTGCTTGCAACTGAGTTTGCTGATTTTCAATTCCTGTCCGCATACCGGACATTGGCTCGGTGCTTTGTACTGAATTTTGTTCTCCTCCTTAAAAATCAAGTACTTATATTTATTTTATAAATCATATTATTAATAATGTCAACATAGTAATTAATATTTTTAATTTATTGATTAAATATGATAACTAATTTGATCTAATCGATTCAACCGCAACAGAATATCACACCTAAACGTAAAGGGGTTTCAGATTTAGACCTGAAACCCCTTTACGTTTAGGTGTATGAGTACATTTTGCAGAATTCATTTTACGAGATGAAGGTGTCTCTTCCCTCCCAGTAAGGCTTGCGAAGATCCTTTTTCAGCATTTTTCCGGCCGCATTGCGCGGAATGATATCTATATAATCCACGCTCTTGGGGGTTTTAAATCCGGCCAGAGACTGGCGGCAGAAATTGATGATCTCTTCTTCACTGACCTGATAACCGGGCTTCAACACCACAATCGCCTTGACCTGTTCTCCCCATTTTTCATCCGGTACACCGATGACGCCAACATCGGCTATTCCTTCCATTTGCAGGATGACTTTTTCCACCTCGGCCGGATAGACATTGGTCCCGCCGGTTACAATCATATCCTTGCCCCGGTCGACCAGATAAATATATCCCTCTTCATCCATGCGCGCCATATCTCCTACCGTGGCCCATTGAGCATCCAGGAAGGATTCCTCGGTGCCCTCCGTTTTCTTCCAATAACCGTTAAAAGTCTGGGGGCTGCGCCCGTAAAGCAAACCGACCTCTCCTTTTGGCAAATCATTTCCCTGCAGGTCGACAAGCTTCAAATCCATATCAAAAATTCCCTTACCGACGCTGCCCTCTTTATTTTTGTCCAACCATTCTTCTGCCGTAATACTGGTTACAAAACCAAGCTCCGAACTGCCCAGCATATTTACGCAAAGTGCATTTTTAAAGCCATCCCGCATCTTTTTAAAAATATGCGTATGCATCGGGGCGCCACATGATACCGCCAGCTTTACTGAGGAAAGATCATATTTGGCCTGAACCTCCGGCGGCAGCATGAACAGCCAGTCATACATGATTGGTACCATAAACACGAAGGTATTTTTAAATAAATCAATGAGTCGCATACACTCTTCCGGAATAAATGCCGGCGCAACACATACCGTCCCGCCAACCATTAAAGTGGTATATAGATATCCGACTGTGGCAGCGGCATACATGGGGGCAGCCACAAACAAGGAATCATCCCGGTTGATGCCAAGTTCTATGGCGGTCGAAACCGACAGGTTATAATTACAATACGCATCCCGTACCGCACCTTTGGGTTTGCCGGTCGTGCCGGAAGTGTAAAAGAGATTTTGAATGTCCTCAGGTTCGACTTCGATCTGTGGATCAACGGACTTGCCGGCAGCTATCATCTCTTCAAATTTTAATACCCCCGGATCATTGCTGGTGCTTGCTCCTACCAACACCAATTCTTTAACGGTGGGCAGCCGGTCCATGAGCGGATGGATCAGATCATATTGATCCTGCAGGACAAAAACGATTTTGGCTTCACAGTCATTGATTTGGTAAATGATCTCCTCCGGAGTCAAACGGAAATTGCCATATGACAAGGGCATGCCGATCATCTCACAGGCGATCATCATTTCCACAATCTGATAACAATTCGACATATAAGTAACGGCCAAATCACCTTTTTTATAGCCGCGATCCAGCAAGGTATTGGCCAGCTTAATACAACGCTGCCACATCTCGGCATAGGTCTCGCTGAAACTCTCCGTCCGCAAGGCAACTTTGTCAGGTCTTTTCAATACATTCCCTTTGATAGAGCTTATCCCATTACTGATAAGAGTGGTTTTCCCGGGTTGCTTGCCAATAAAATCCATAAGACCTACCTCCCCTACATATTTTTGGCTTCAAAATTATTGGTCTGCCCTCTTCCTCCTCCCCGCTTCGTTTGTCAAACCAACCCATAACTGCAAGCATGATACTTCAAGTAATTCATGTGATTGCATTACCTAATAATATGATTTAAGAATGGGCAATATTTTCTAACTTGTATCGAGTCCGGTTTGAACCAAAAGAGGTTTGAATCATGCCAAAATATACAATGAAACGCTAACAAAGGTAGAGTATGACATAGGTATAGAAGTGATAATTATGGATATAAAACAGGTCCTATAAACAAAAAACTGCCTTTTTACCGGCAGTTTTATTGATAAGAAAAAATAAGATATGGTACAGCGTTTCAATATTAAATTAATCGCTATTATTCTGTATATTCGTCTGAAATCCTTTTTTTTTATCAAATATACTTGAAAGCATTCAATTTACTTAATACTTTGCCGGGTCGTTATAAGGAATTGCGGATCATACAGTTCTGCGATCGTATAGTTCCGAAGTTGACCATTGAAATAAAGTTCAATCTCCACACCATCATCAAAATGCTTTTGCTTTGCTGATTCATCTATCAGATCATCCCAATCCGGTATCAGGGCCTTAACTAAAACGGCTCGTCCTCGCAATTGAGGATCAGACGATTCCAACAAAGGAAGAACCAGTTCTGCCACCGGAGAAACGTTCTCCGGTGATACAAGTGCCAGCCGGACCAGCCCCCAAAGTGCCCCTTGAGCTAAACTTTCATCCTTGATTAATTGAGCCAACTGCCAGTGGAAATGCCCGCATTGTTCGGGACAATGGGATATAATGCTGCCAATCACTTCCGATGCATGCCAGGCTGTTCCCCCGGATTCTTCGTTCAACGACCAAAGATAGCGTCGTACCAGTTCAGCTGCATATCCAGGCTGTTGTGAGTCGATTGCTTCCGCCGCGGTTCCTATGGCTTCAATCGCCCGCCAGAACAGAAGTCCCTCGTTCACATAAATTCTGCGTGATAACTGCCGGACAACATCCCTGTCCTGAATCACTTTCTCTCGAAGCAAATCCCAATCTCTGTCAATTAATATCTGTTGCAGTTC
>JAGFXV010000319.1 GCA_017861475.1 Bacillota bacterium
GGGAAATATTTCATCGCATTCGTAACAATACTCGCTTTGCTGACATTGTTTATGAAAGATATTCCTCCCAAAGATATATCCAAAGCTTTTTGAATATTCTCTCTGCACGCAGCACCTATCTGTTGGCCAATTTCATATGGAGAACCACTACATTCAACCACCTCAAAGTATTTAATTTGTTTCAAATTTAACCCCTCCCCTTAATACCGAACCAAAAATACTCCCATAACGACTTAATGTTATCTACAGTATTTAATTCAGGATTCACCATCATCCCGTTTAACAGTCCTTCCCTGAGCGCCCGGTAGGCGATAGCCATTTTTTTTGTATCACCATTTATGATCAATCCCTGGTTAATTCCTTCTGATAAAGTTGTTTCTATCCATTGCTGCACTTTAAGATCATAATTGCTGGCATGACAATAAAATTTATGAGATATGTCAGGGGGCGTGAAAAGGGTAATCTGGTTCCAAAAGGCTTGGATTTCAGGGTTATCAATATAGTAGCTTATATATTGTTTGAACATGTAATACAGCTTATCCTGAACGTCCATACTGTCAGATTCACTTATTATCCTGTTCATGAGGTCAACATATTCCTGGGCAAGGTCTTCGTAGACCGAGAAGATTAAATCCTCCTTTCCTGAGAAATGTGCGTAGAGAGAAGCCTTTTTTATTCCTACTAAATTTGCGATTTCGCTCATGGTGGTGCCATCATAACCCTTTTGGGCAAAAAGGCTTAGCGTAACGCTTTTAATTTTTTCCTTGGTTGAAATGCTCATCTCAATTTTTATCTCCTCTTATTCCTACCTAACGGTAGGTAGGGACAATATATCATTTAATAACTTAAAAGTAAATAAAAAGAAAATGAAATGAAAATTTTCCTGGACTGGTATGGCAAACAAGAAAGGTTGTCGTCAAAAAATACAACCAGCCAAGGTGCGTTACCAAGTGTCTTTTTGAGAACTTGGGAGGTGCTGTGAAACTGCTTGACACCGGGATTTGCAGCTAATACACTTAATTATGTTATAGTGTATTGCTAATGTTTTCACATGAAAATGGGAGAGGAGAAATTATATGGTCATTATCAATGTAAATGGAGTCAGCACATCGGTTCCCGAAGGGTTTACCGTTATGCAGGCTGCTGCAGAAGCGGGCTTTAAAATCCCGTCACTATGCAGCCATCCTGACCTGAAAGTCAAAGACAACTGCAAGGTTTGTGTGGTGGACATCAACGGAGAACTTAAGACCGCTTGTGCCGAACTGGTAGTCCCGGGGATGGTTGTAAAAACCCACACTCCCCAAGTTATTGCGGCCAAGCAAGACAACCTTAAAAAAATCTTGTCTGTTCATCCCCAGGATTGTCTGAACTGTGCCCGTAACACCAACTGTGAATTGCAAACCCTGGCTGAAAACCTTATTATCCGTTCCTTTGAAAACATACCCCACCTTTTCCCCAAGGATTATTCCACGCCTTCCTTGGTTCGGGATATGTCAAAATGCACCCTGTGCGGCCGGTGCGTAGAAGTCTGCAATGATATTCAGACCGTCGGCGCCCTGGAAATCAAGGACGGCATCGTTCAAACTGTTGGCGGAGTGCCGCTGGCGGAAACCAAATGCGTAGTCTGCGGTCAATGTTCACTGGCTTGCCCGGTGGGCGCGATTATTGAAAATGAGGAAATAGACAAATTCCTGGCAGCCGTGGCAGATCCGGAAAAGGTCGTCATTACCCAGATTGCTCCAGCGGTAAGAGTAGCTGTGGCGGAAGCCCTGGGCATGCCCACCGGTTCACTGGAAATGCTGAAATTTGTGGCCGGTTTGAAACAGCTGGGCTTTGACTATGTTTTCCACACCAACTTTACTGCCGACCTGACCATCCTGGAGGAAGGCAATGAATTGTTGCAGAGATTAACGACCGGCGGAACACTGCCGATGATCACTTCCTGCAGCCCGGGCTGGATCAATTTTATTGAAACCTTCTATCCTGACCAACTGGATCATCTGTCATCCTGCAAGTCCCCGCAGCAAATGTTCGGAGCTCTGGCTAAAACCTATTGGGCAGAAAAGATGGGCGTAGATCCCTCCAAGGTATATTCCGTTTCCATCATGCCCTGTACTGCCAAAAAATTCGAAGCGGCTCGACCGGAGATGAATTCCAGCGGTTATCAGGATGTTGATCTGGTGCTGACAGTACGCGAGCTGGGCAAACTTTTCAATATGGAAAAATTGGACTTCAGCCAACTGGCGTCTGCCGATTTCGATTCATTGCTCGGTGCCTATACCGGAGCTGCGGTAATCTTCGGAGCATCCGGCGGTGTTATGGAAGCTGCGCTCAGAACCGTTTATGAAGTTGTAGTCAAAGAACCCCTTGAAGACGTAAACTTCACCATGGTACGCGGCTTTGAAGGTATGAAGGAAGCTGAAGTTGACTTGGCAGGAACCAAGGTCAAAGTGGCGGTAGCCAACTCCCTGGGCAATGCGCGCAAGATCATGGATGAAATCAAAGCCGGAACATCCCCTTATCATTTCATCGAAGTCATGTGCTGCCCGGGTGGCTGCATCGGCGGCGGCGGCCAGCCTATCCCCTCCACCATTGAGAAGAGGAAAGAAAGAATCGACGCCATTTATGCCGAAGATGCCGGCTTGCCCATACGTAAATCCCATGAAAATCCGGAAGTCAATCTGCTTTATGAAGACTTCCTGCATGAGCCCCTGGGACATAAATCCCATGAGCTGCTGCATACCCACTATCATCCGCAGAAACAATAAGCAGCCATTTTAAATTGAGTTAAGACTTAAAAAACCAGGAGCATAGCTCCTGGTTTTTTGCGCGGTATGCCTGGTAATGGCAGATCCTCAACTGATTTTATTGCTTCTTCTCCAGATTTTTAATTCCGTTGCCGCCTTGATCAGTTCATCCCGAAAATCCGGATGGGCAATGGAAATCAATTTTTCAGCCCGCTCCCAGGTCGGACATGTTTTGAGATTGACAGCGCCATATTCTGTTACGACGAAATGAACCATGTGACGGGTAATGGTTGTGCAAGTTCCAAGGGGGAAATTGGGCAGAATATTTGAGACCAAAGTACCATCTTTTTTGGTATAGGTGGAGGGCAAGCAAATAAAGCTGCGCCCACCCTTGGCCCAGTATGCGCCCTGAACAAAATCAGACATTCCTCCGTTACCGGATATTTGTTTGATCCCCTGGGTTTCGGCATTTATCTGGCTGTATAAATCAATCTGCAGGGCTTGATTAATGGAAACCATATTGTTGATCCTGCTGATTTGCATAGGTGAATTGATGAAGCCGACATTCCAGGAAGCTACCGCACCGTTCCTGTCGATCCATTTATAGAGGTTGTTTGTACCCAGCGCAAAGGTGAAA
>JAGFXV010000320.1 GCA_017861475.1 Bacillota bacterium
GTTAGTCGCTCCTCCGACCATTATCAGGACGATTCCGGCATGAAGGGTCACAAGGCTGATGCGTTTCAGGCAGAACCACTTACTCCTTCTTCCATTGGATCTTAATTTTACGAATTTGGAGATCTGATTAAAACTACATAGTACCATGTTGGAAAATAGCAGTAGAAGTATAAGCTTAAACAATACAGTTTGAAAAAATGCGTCCGGGTAAAATACGCTGCCTGCAGCAGCCAGTAAAGCTGACAAACAAAGCAGGGTTATGCCGACTTTCATAGATGAAGCATATCTGTATAATTGGTTTAAGTGTTGCATATCAAATCACTTTCCTGCAAAGGTTAGTAAAGGGAGAAAGCCCCCTTTGCCAACCCTTGCTTATTCATAATCGGATATTATGACAGGGGAGTTTCTTTGCTCGCATTCTGACCTGCCAAACGACCGCAAACCAGAGCGTCCAGTATGCCACATCCACCCAGGCGGCAGGCACCATGAGTCCCAGATGCGATTTCACCCGCTGCATATAATCCGGGTATCACCTTGCTGTCCAGGTTCATTACCTGGCATTCCTTGTTGACCATAATCCCACCCATACAATGGTGTATTTTTGGCCATAAACGCACCGCATAGAACGGTGGCTTTTCAATCGGCAAATAGTTTTTGATATCCAGCTTTTTAAAATCCAAATCCTCGCCATTGGCAATAAAGGAATTATAACGGGAAAGCGTTTCTTTAAGAGCATCCTGAGGAATTTTGTATTTGCCTGCCAGTTCTTCTACGCTGTTATAGCTAAACAGGGTTTTGTTCAATATTCTATCAACCAGGTCTTTGTTTATTTTTTCAATTCCAACCGAGTCAATTAACAAAATAGCAGGAGTTCCTTGGGCAATCATGGCATCGGTGCGTTGTTTCCTATCTCCCATCTCACTGACAAAACGTTTGCCGGTGGTGGGGTTAATATATATTCCCCACTGAGAAGCTCCTTCGATGATAAATAACGGAGTCAGTCCAAAACCTTTTTCGTCCGGACAACCCCACGGTCCCAATTGAATTTGATCAAGCTGAACCGGCATAGCATTTATAGACATAGCTGCAATCATGGCATCTCCGGTTGCTCCTTCATGATTGGTGCACATCAATTCTTCGGTCAGACGTGGATCCTGAGCACATCTAAAGGCCACGTTGGCTGCAAATCCACCCCCCCCTAAAACCAGGGCCTTTTTAGCCTTGATATATTTGGAGCCGCTGCTCGAATCTGAATCAAACTTGTAGTTTTCAGCAATCTCAATCCCTACAACCCGACCATCTTTTCCCTTTATAATTCTGTTCATCTTTTTATTTGTTTCCACAGATACACCCATGCCTTTAAGCTTGTCCAACATGGGGTTTAAAATACCAGATCCTGATAATGACTCTGTTTGTAGGATGCGGGGAACCGAGTGGCCTCCATCCTGGACCAAATGATCCAGATACTTTACGCCCAGGAATTCAATATACCATTTACTTATTTCTACCGATTTTTCAGCTACCATTCGGGCCTTTTCTACATCATTGAGGTTTAAACCAGCTTTCAGCATATCTTCCAGCAGAAGCTCTGGCGAATCCTTTACTCCGAACTTGTCATGTAATGGTGAATGAGCAACAGCCAAACCTCCGCCACAGATCGCCGAATTTCCACCGGGCATGTCCATTTTCTCAAATATTCTTACGGACGATCCCGCAGTTTTAGCTTCAATAGCGGCCGCACAAGAGGCAAATCCAGACCCAATTATTACTACATCAGTTTCTTCGTCCCACTTTATATCGCCATTAATATCGGCGGAACCGGTATTACATCCGCTCAACATGATTCCGCTCGCTAGAGCTGCTCCGCCTACTGCAAATCCTTTAACGAAGTCCCTCCTGTTATAATATCTGTTCATTACAGATCCTCCTTCCTAATTTGAACTAAATGTTAAACATATCCCCGTCACATTTTGCATAGTCATTACGTTTTTAACTTGTCCATGCCTTACCCAGATCATTGGCCCAGTCAAAATCATGGCATTTGGTGCAATAAAGCTGCGATTCTTTGTGCATGCTGTGACACATGGTGCATTGCATTTCATTGGAATGAGGCGGAGAATGAGGATTCTCCTTACCGCCGTGATCCGTACTGGCAATTACTTGGTCAAAATCTTTGTGGCATTGCAAACATTTTTCTCGGGGGAAATTTAACGGGGTTAATGGTTCCTCATAATCACCGGTAATAAATTTCACACCTTCTTTCATTTTGTCCGTTAGGCTCTTGGTATGACAATCCAGACACTGCAAGTCATTTTCTGCATGATCGTGAGCCAGCAGATTGCCATTTTCCCAAGATTGATAATACGGTTGCATGACATGACATGAAGCACAAAAAGCCGGTTTTTTACTGGCAGGTAATAAAAACAATCCTGCTCCCATCCCCAGCAAAATAAATACCGAAATCACAAGCAACAGTATTTTTTTGATCCGGCTTTTTGATTTGTTCTGCTCATTTTCATTAATTTGATCGGATATTTTTTCATCCATAGGCTCTACCTCCATGTGCAATAAAAAACTCATGGCTACGATGTTGGTCGGATTGTTCATGTCCCAAAGACAGTGGTTGATCCGGTTGGATCATTAACAAGGCCTTGTCGATATTTATCATGGCATACCTTTTATAAAATGACTTTATAGGGAATAACAGATTTTGGTGACAAAAATTTGTTTCTGCAGCCAAAGTTATTAAAATTTGATTTGCTATAATTAAGCTTGAAGATAATAGATATTCGGTTTTAAACATGTTGTTACCATCCATCTATACAGGAAGCAGGAGGGGAACCGGATGTTAAATGAGGAGATTATTAAATATCAGTTATTGGAAGATATGCTGGAGCAAGGCTTGGAGGCGGTTTGCGCTTATCTGAGAAGTGTTACTTCAAAGCTTTTTGTAATCTGCAATGATGCCGGTAAAATTTATTATCCCTATGTTGTTGAAGGAATTCCTGAACTGTTGGATAAACGTTATATTGGTATCCCGGATATACAGTTGAGCAACCAGGAGTACTTTTATCATGAAATGAGCCATAACCTATTCTTTGGTGTGGGGAAAGGGAATCTTATATATGCCTATATTGTTGTTTATCAATGGGAGAACTGCGATTTAGCTGATATTCTGCCGGCTTTACGGAATGCAAATTTAGCCGTAAAGTCTTATTTTGCCAGCTTGCAATCTATGGAAACTGCGGAAAAGTCGGTGCGCAGTGAATTACTTCAGAACTTGCTGTTTTTTAATAATGCCAATATACGTGAGGTTTTAAAAAAAGCCGGCAATCCAAAACTGGATATAAATCAGAAGTACTT
>JAGFXV010000321.1 GCA_017861475.1 Bacillota bacterium
TCGCAATTTAGTCAAGTTGCCTCTGCTGGACGGTCATACGGCAGAAAAACTGGGGGAGATTGAAAGAGCTGTCATTGGTGATGATTTCCGAGTCCTTTATTTGGTCATGCTTGGTTATAATGAACTTTCCTGCCAGGTTTCCTGCGATGATGTGATTATTAATAATGATGCGGTACTAATTTACGACCGGTCGAGTATAAAATCGTTTCAGGATGGGGAACAATTGTCAATATATGATGCCAAACTGGGTGATCTGGTTTTTGATGATCATGGCAAGGAATTAGGTACGGTCAGTGATTTTATAATTGACCGTGAAAACAAGGAAGTATGGGGCGTTGAAGTATCAGGAGGGATCATGCAGGATCTGCTGGATGGACGCAGTGAAATACCGTTGGCGCAATTGAACTGGGCCAGCCCCAACAATGCGATCTATGATCAGGAAGGGAATGAACAATAATGTCTTTTAAATGTCCGGTATGTGGCGGACTACAGGTAGGCAGAGTGGGCAGTGATCAATATTACTGCTGGAACTGTTTCCTGGAATTCAATTACGCCAAAGGTCGGGTCAATTTATATGAAGTTGCCGAGGACGGAAGCCTGCTGGCCATTGATGAATCAGCCGGAATAATCTAGAGAGGCGTGAGCAATCAGGTGCTTCTTAAAAACAAGGTATTTCGGTATATTATTTTTGGGATGGTGGCTTTCGCCACCATTTGCTTTGTGTACCTGGTTAGAGAAGTGATTTATACATTTCTGGCTGGAGCACTGCTGTCATATTTGCTGTTCCGCCCGGTGGTTTTTGTTGAGAAACAGGGCCTGCCAAGAATATGGGGGATCTTAATCGTCTATCTGTTGCTGGCGGCTTTCGCAGCTCTTTTGTTGTGGATTGCTGTACCCCGTTTGATGAAGGAACTAAACGAGGTAGCTGCCAGGTTGCCTGCTTACGCAGCACAGATGCAAGAGATATCAGGGCGTATTCATAATTTCCACTTGCCCGGCAAGTTGGACCTTATGCTGCAGGATAACACAGCCAGAATCGAAAAATATATTTTTAATTTGCTCAAAGGCATGGTAAACGGTATTTATGCTTTTTTCGGTAAAGCTCTGATCATTGTTTTCGCTCCGATTCTGGCTGTTTATATCATAAAAGACTGGGAAAAAATTAAAGCAGCGCTTTTATTTATTTTGCCCCCGGCATCACGGCGGGAAGCAATCATTTTGACCGACAAGATCGATTTAGTATGGATTGAGTATCTTAAAGGACATCTGCTTGTATCTGTTCTGGTGGGATTGGCTACCGGCATAGCCGCTTTGATCATAGGGGTTGATTTTGCACTGGTTATCGGAATCATCGCCGGGTTAACCAATCTGGTGCCCTATTTTGGCCCGATTCTGGGAGGCATTCCAGCCATTATTCTGGCCCTGGTTCAGTCATGGCAGGATGGACTATATATGACTGGTGCCATCATTCTTATCCAACAGCTTGAATCCAATTTGCTTACCCCCAAAATAATCGGCGATAAGCTTGGCATGCACCCACTGATCGTTGTTTTTGCTTTACTGGCAGGAGGAGAACTGCTGGGAATCTTAGGCATGTTGATTGCTGTGCCGCTGACCGCTGCACTGCGAATCATCATATCTTTTGCCTATTTAAAATTTGTTGAATGAGCAAGTTTATTGACATAGCTGTCTCAATCTATGAAAATAGTATAGTTAGGAAAGAATTCAAGGAATAGAGGAGGCTAATCTGGTGTGGACTAGCAGTGAAATTCGTCAAAGTTTCTTAAAATATTTTGAAAATAAAGGTCATACGATCGTGGAAAGTTCTTCACTGGTTCCGGTGAATGATCCCACTTTGCTGTTTACCAACGCAGGTATGAATCAATTCAAAGATGTTTTTCTGGGGATTGACCGGCGCAGTTACATAAGAGCTACGACCTCGCAAAAATGCGTTCGGGCGGGCGGAAAACACAATGACCTGGATACGGTGGGACGGACCCCGCGGCATCATACCTTCTTTGAAATGCTGGGGAATTTTTCGTTTGGGGATTATTTCAAGCCTGACGCGATCAAATACGCCTGGGAATATCTTACCGAAGAAGTCAAACTGCCCAAAGAGAAACTATGGATCACAATCTTTGATAACGATGACGAAGCCAATCAATTGTGGCAGCAGGTTGCCGGCGTTCCGGCTGATCGAATTATCAGAATGGGTGAAAAGGATAACTTCTGGAGCATGGGCGACACCGGCCCCTGCGGTCCGTGCAGTGAAATCCATTATGATCGTGGACTGGAATTTTCCTGCGGTCACCCCCAGTGCGGACTGGGAGTTTGCGATTGCGACCGCTGGATGGAAATATGGAATCTGGTATTCATGCAATATAACCGGGATGAGCAGGGGGTCATGACACCTTTACCCAGACCCAGTATTGATACCGGTATGGGGTTGGAAAGGATCAGCTCGATTTTACAGGGGGTACAAAGCAATTTTGATACTGATTTGTTTGTTCCTTTGATCAATGCAGTTGAAAATATGACCGGCAAAAAATATGACCGGGGTGAAGGCGGATTTGCTTTCCGCGTCATTGCCGACCATAGCCGGGCTTGTACCTTTTTGATCACGGATGGGGTTTTGCCCAGCAATGATGGACGTGGTTATGTACTGCGCCGGATCCTGCGCCGGGCGGTACGCTTTGGCCAGTCTTTGGGAATCAATGAACCTTTCCTATATAAAAATGTGGATGTAGTCTGCGAAATGATGGCAGAGGCTTTTCCGCAACTGACCGAAAAGCGGGATTTCGTCAAGGATGTCATTCGCCTGGAAGAAGAACGCTTTTTAGTGACTTTGAATGAAGGCGTGAAAAAAGTTGCCGAGATTATTAAAGCAGCCCAAAGCAAGGGTCTGAATGCGATCGGTGGCGAAGAAGCTTTCATGCTTTATGATACGTATGGATTCCCCCTTGATCTGACCGAAGACATGGCCGAGGAAAACCATTTCACCGTGGATAAGGACGGCTTTAACCGGATGATGGAAGATCAGCGGCGACGGGCCAAGTCTGCGCATAAGAGCGAAAACGCATTTGCCAGAGATCAGCTTTTTGCCGAGCTTTTACAAAATATACCCCCCAGCAGTTTTTGCGGATACTCAAGGTTTCAGGATGACTCCCAGGTATTGGCCAGTATTAAAGAGGATGAAAGCGTTACATTTGCAGCTGATGCGGAGATCATCATTGTGACCTCCAGTACTCCTTTTTATGCTGAGAGCGGAGGCGAAGTGGCAGATACCGGTACGATCACTGCTGCCGGGGGTCAGATGGAAGTAACCGATGTTCAGAAAATAGCCGGCTGGATACTCCATTTTACGTATGACAGTCGGTGATCATGCCCAACAGAAGGGATCCTTGGTTGAACCGGAAAGATTGCGTTTTGATTTCTCGCATTTAAGTTCTTTGAGTGAAGATGAATTATCTCAGGTTGAAAATATAGTAAATGAAGCGATCCTGACCATGTATCCGGTCACAACCAGTTTGACCAGTCTTGATAAGGCCAGGGAAATGGGCGCGACCGCTTTGTTCGGAGAAAAATACGGCGATGAAGTCAGAGTCGTCGAAGTAGCTGATTTCAGCATGGAACTTTGCGGCGGTGCTCACGTTGCCAATACCGGACAGATCGGCCTTTTTAAGATCGTGAGCGAAGGCAGTGTCGGTTCCGGATTAAGACGTATTGAAGCCATGACTGGCAGGGCAGCCCTGCAGTATTTAAATCAATGTGAAAACCAGTTGAAATCGGCAGCGTCGATCCTGCGCACCGTGCCGGCAGAAGTCCCCGGACGGATAGAAAATCTGAATCATAATCTCAAGGACAAAGAAAAAGAAATTGAAGCGTTGAAAGCACGCTTATCCAAAGCTTCTGTTGATGAAATACTGGAGAAAGCCTACGAATACAACGGTGCCAAAATACTGATTTCTTCAACGGAGAGTGCGGATGCCAACAACCTGCGTCAAAACGCTGAAATGTTAAAAGATAAATTGGGTCCGGCGGTTGTTATTCTGGCTGCCGTTATTGATGAAAAAGTTGCGCTGGCAGGTTTTGCCGCCAAGGAAATGGTTGCCCGGGGGATCCATATTGGCAAGATCATCGGGGCTGCTGCCAAAATCGCCGGGGGCGGCGGAGGAGGACGGCCCGACATGGCCCAGGCGGGCGGCAAGGACATTGCAAAAATCCAGGAAGCACTTGATACAGCTAGAAAAATGGTAGAAAATTCTTTGGCCTGATCAAAGGGATTGAAGATGCTGATGTCGAAATAGATTCAATGTAAGGGGGTGTAGCGATGCCTCAGAACCCAAGCGAACATACCGTTAGTTTTAAATGGGAAAAAGATGACGAGAATCTGGTACAGACAATTTTAAAAGATGTTTATGCCGCACTGGAGGAGAAAGGATACAACCCAATTAATCAGTTGGTAGGATACATGATTTCAGGAGATCCTGCTTACATAACCAGTCACCGGCAAGCCCGTAACCTGATTTGCAAGGTCGATCGTGATGAAATCATGGAGGTCCTGATAAAAAATTATCTGGGAAAATAAAAGC
>JAGFXV010000322.1 GCA_017861475.1 Bacillota bacterium
TTACCATCCTGCGATTATCAAACTTTGCAAAAGCCTCACCGAGGGATGCAACAATGACAGCGAGAAAGCAGTCCGGCTTTTTTATTATGTTCGAGACGATTGTCATTATAATATGTACGCTACCACCGGAAAAGGAGAGGCTTATCAATCCTCCGCCATCCTGGCCAGCGGCCAGGGTTGGTGCCTGCAAAAAGCCATTTTGTTGACTTCGCTGGCCCGGGCTGCGGGCATACCCAGCCGCCTGATCCTGGTTTCCATCCGAAACCACAAGTCCCCGCCCGAAGCAGTGGAAATGATGGGCACCAACCTCTTTTTCCCGCATGCCTACAATCATCTTTATCTAAACGGCAAGTGGGTAAAGGCGGCAGCGACTTTTGACCGTGAAATATGTGAACGGATCCAGGTGCCGGCAGTGGAGTTCGATGGGGAGCATGACGCCATTTTATCCCCTCAGGATCTGAACGGTCAGCCCTATATTGAATATGTAGATGAATACGGGTACTTTGCCGCCGTTCCGTGGAAACTGATTCTTGAAAATGCGCGTCTAGTTTATGGTGATCTGAGTGATAAATGGTTTAACAACGATTGAAGATTCGGGAGATAATACGATGAATATTTTTCAGCTGCCGCCGGTTTTGCCGGAAGAGGAAGTTTTTGAAGCTCTTGTTCCGGATCAGGGTGTATTGATTGAAAGGATCGTTTCCTGTGGGCAGATTACGCCGGAAAACCAATGGTATGACCAGGAACGGGACGAATGGGTTGTGTTGCTGCAGGGCAATGCAGAGATCAGCTGGGAAGATGGCCGGATAACAAAACTTAAAGCGGGTGACTGGCTGTTGATTCCCGCCCATGAAAGACACCGGGTTACATATACCAGTTCAGACCCACCCTGCATCTGGCTGGCCGTACATGCCCGGCTGGGCTTAACTAGATAGGACGATTATGTTTGTGCAAAATTCGTTTCTGGTTGCCCGCGAGGCAGACAAGTAAGCTATAATGATAAAGTTGATGATTTTTGAAGGAACATAATAAGGAGCAGCTTTTATGCAGATACATATCCTGGCCAGCGGCAGCACCGGCAATGCAGCTTTTATTGAAATGGGCGGCCACAAAATACTTATTGATGCCGGCATAAGCACGCGCCGCATTGAGAAAGGGCTGGCGGAAGTTGGTTTCGATCCCAGTCAGCTGGATGCAGTCTTGATCACGCATGAACATATTGACCATATCCAAGGGCTTGATGTATTGGTGCGACGCTACAAGGTGCCGGTTTACACCCGGCCCGCCACTTGGGAAAAGATTCCCTGCCGGGACAAACTGCCTCGCGAATGCTGCTGCGAGCTGGGCTCGTCGCTTGATTTGGGAACCATGAAAATAGAACCGTTTGCAATTTCCCATGATGCTGTCGATCCGGTCGGTTTTTGTGTTCTGCAGGGCCAGACCAAAACTGTGCTGGCGACCGATCTGGGTAAAATCACGCCAACAGTCGAAGAGGCTTTGGCATATGCTAACAACTTGATTTTTGAATCCAATCATGATCCGGTGATGCTCAAAGAAGGCCCTTACCCGCCTTACCTTAAGAGGCGTATCAGCGGTCCGCAAGGCCATCTTTCCAACCAGGAAGCCGGAAATGTTTTGGCCCGGGTCCCCCATGCCGGGGTCATGCAGGTGTTTCTGGCCCATTTAAGTCAACAAAACAATTTCCCCCATCTGGCTATGGGCACAGTCGGAGATATCCTGCGGCAAAATGGCTGCAGTAAAATCGTGCTCAGACGCACTTATCCGGCCGCAACCGCCACCCTGGTCAGTTAAAGCAGCGTTTCTCGCACAGCTAAATGTGTTAAATTACCTGCTTCTTTCCATCTTCAGATTCAATTCCAAAACAACTCGCCAAGTATTCATAATATTCTAAAAATATTGACTATTTAAAAGGTAGTCCTTTATAATTATCCTATCCCCTTGGTGTACCTCTTGTACTTTGTTCTAACAGTTCCGTCCCAACCCATCCATGTAAATCATTCCAGCTTTATTCACTGCAATTTATCTGCAAATTATTTCCATATATTACACCTCATCTATAATTGCACGAAAATGAATCATTTGTCATAAGTTCTCGTGCAAGGCAATAAAGTTAACTGTAATCAATTTGGGGGAGGGATTTCATGAACGACTGGAAGGAAGTTTATAAACGCAAGTTAATGACTGCAGAAGATGCCGCCAAGCTATTTGAAAATGGGGATCTCATCGTTGCCCCTTTGTCCAATGGAGTACCGACCGCACTCGTCAATGCAGTAGCGAAAAGGATCCTGGAGGATAATCTGGTAGGCTGTACTTATGTAAGCGGCGTTGATGTCCGCTGGTTTGATCTTTACCAGCCTGAACTGGTGGGAAAAGTATTGATCGATGTTGGCTTTCTGGGACCGGTTACCCGGCACTGGGTAGGTCAGGGATTGTTTACCTATACCCCCTGTCGTCTGGGTGAAACGGTCGATATGGTAACCAAATGCCGCCATGCCGATATGGTGGGACTGGTGGTATCACCTATGGATAAACACGGGTTTTTCAGCACCGGCTGTAATGTTGACTGGGGATGGGAGACAGGCAAAACCGGCAATCCCCGTTATGTGATCGTTGAAGTCAATGAAAATATGCCCCGTACCTTTGGAAGGAACCAACTGCATGTCAGCGAAATCGATGCCATTATCGAGAATACCATTCCCCTGGTAGAGCTGCCTGAAATCCCTGTAACACCGGAAGATGAAGCCGTCGGACACTTTATTGCCGATGAAATTGAGGATGGGTCCTGTATCCAGATCGGTATCGGCGGTATGCCCAATGCCATTGCCAATTTCCTGGTCGGGCGTCGGGATCTGGGCATACACTCGGAAATGCTGACTGATTCCATGGTGGATCTTTATAATCAAGGGGTCATCACCTGTTCCAAAAAGAATTATAATCCTTACAAATGGATCGGTTCTTTTGCCCTGGGAACTAAAAAACTGTATGACTTTATTGATGACAATCCGCTGGTGGAGATGCATTCCACCAAATACGTAAATGATCCTTACATCATCGGACTGAATGATAATATGATTTCCGTCAATGCCACCCTCGAAGTTGATCTGACCGGACAATGTGCTTCCGAGGCCATTTCTTTCAAACAGTATACCGGCACGGGCGGGCAGTTGGATTTTGTCCAGGGGGCCTGGCGTTCCAACGGCGGAAAATCTTTCCTCACGCTTTATTCCACTTATACTGATAAGGAAGGCAACCTGCAGTCCAAAATCGTTCCCACCATGACCAATGGAATTTACACCACGGTTTCCCGTACCGACGT
>JAGFXV010000323.1 GCA_017861475.1 Bacillota bacterium
AATATCCAGAAGAAACCCAGTACCAGTGAACTGATCGACTGGCTGCAGGCGTTGGTGGTCGGCGGCATCAGTCCTAACAAGATTAAAGAACTGCCCTTCCTGGGGGTTCTGTTAAAGAAAAATGAGGATCTGGATAATCTGTTGAACCAACTTTACAACAAAAATCAGAACAAGGCGCAGCCCCGCATGGGTGGCAGTTACTATCGTTAATAACGGTAGGAAGACTGCATTTATCGGGCCGACTTTGCAAAAATAAGGGGTAACACATGTTTACAAAATTCTATTACTATCTGAAACATTTCGGTGTACCGGTATCCATGAATGAATGGCAAACCCTGATGGAAGCGCTAGACATGGGCATGGCAGGTTCCAGCCTGACCGGTTTTTATCAGCTCTGCCGGGCCGTTCTGGTCAAGACCGAAGCGCACTATGACCGTTTTGACCTGGCTTTTGCCAGCTATTTTGGGGATATCGAAACACCTGAAGGACTGCCGGATAAGATATGGGAATGGCTGGACAAGGAACTGCCACCCATTGAAGTAACGGATGAGATGCGGCGCAACCACCAGCAAATCGATATGGATGAAATGAAACGCATGTTGGAAGAAAGACTGGCGGAGCAGACCGAAGAACATAATGGCGGCAACCGCTGGGTTGGTACCGGAGGCACATCACCTTTCGGCCATTCAGGATATCATCCCGGAGGAATCAGGGTCGGAGGTGATTCGCGCAATCTTTCAGCCGTAAAAGTGGCGGGCATGAGAAGGTTCCAGGAATTCAGGACCGATGAAACGCTGGGAATCAGACAATTCCAGATCGCGCTTCGCAAACTGCGGCAGTTTACGACCCGTCTGGATGGGGTCAAGGATGAGCTGGATCTGGACGGCACCATCGACAAGACCAGTCAAAACGCCGGCCGATTGGAATTGGTATGGGAACGCCCGCGGGTCAACGGGATGAAAGTACTGCTGCTGATGGATGCGGGCGGATCGATGATTTCCTACAGCCATCTGTGCAATCAGCTTTTTACTGCCGTCAATAAATCGAATCATTTTAAAGACCTGAAGGTTTTTTATTTTCATAATTGTATTTATGATTGGCTGTATCATGATTCCAGTTGCAGTCAGAGTGAATATACCGATACGGAATATATATTGCGTACCTACAGCAAGGACTACCGGGTGCTTATCGTCGGGGATGCCAGCATGGCGCCATATGAGCTTATGCGGGTCGGCGGGGTCATAGACTGGGATCTTCATAACGACCTGCCGGGGATCGAATGGTTAAAGAGGATCCGCAAACATTTTGAATATTCGGTTTGGCTGAACCCGATCCCCACAAAATACTGGGATTGGATGGACGGGTCATACAGCATCAGAACCATCGGCTCGGTATTCCCCATGGAAGAATTAACCGTGGAAGGACTGGAACGAGGTATACGCAGATTAAAGAGCAAACAAATCACCGGCTCCGCTCTGAGCGTAAAATAAAAAATTATTGGCCCGATCATAAAAGGACGTTTTAAATGGAACGTCCTTTTTTGTAATATTTGCCAGATGATTTCTGCGCAAGCAATTGCATATTTCATACGTATATACAGCAATAAAACAAAAAGAGGTGCATCGTCCATGAAGAAGATACTTGTAGCTGTACTAATATTAATTTTTAGTGTATCTTTATTCGGCTGTGCGAAGGAGAAAAAAGACCAGCCAGCAACGCCCCAACCAAACGAAGCGGCCGATAAACAAACGGTATCAGATTTGGTGAACGATTTCGGCAAGAAATTGCAGATGGTATCATTGCTGGCCCCTGAAGAAACAGTAAAGCAGAGCATGCAGGAAAACTACGAAAAGTTTGTATCACCTGATCTGCTGGCCAAATGGCAGAGCGATCCCGCTAATGCTCCGGGAAGAGTAGGCTCAAGTCCCTGGCCTGATCGTATTGCAGTAAGCTCCGTGCTGAAATTGTCCGATAGTAGCTATGAGGTCAAGGGCGAGGTAATAGAAATAACCAGCACCGAGGTCGGCAGCGACAAAGCAGCCGCCCGACGCCCCATTACCTGCACGGTGAAAAAACTTGCCCAGGGCTGGCGGATAGATGCAGTAAAACTTGGTGATTATATTTCGAACGAAGTGATTTACAAGAATGCACAATACGGGTTTACCTTTACGTTGACAGATACCTGGCAGGGATATACGATCGTAAACGAAAAATGGGAAGGTTTGGGGATTGGATCTGAGGAGATCGTTGCAACCGGCCCTGAAATTTCCATTCGGCATCCGCAGTGGACCAAAGACAATCCCCGTCAGGATATCCCTATTATGATTTTTACTCTTGCGCAATGGCAGGATCTGCAGCAGGAGAAATTCCATATTGGGGCTGCCCCTATGGGACCTTCTGAGTTGGGACGCAATGATAAATTTGTTTTTGCACTTCCGGCCCGTTACAATTATGCATTTCCGACCGGTTATGAAGAAGTGGACAAAATATTGGCGGGCAAGCCGCTAAAGCCAATGGAATAAAATTGATGGCTGTATATACCGCCCGGTGGTTTTAACCACCGGGTTTTTTAGTTTTAACAAATATATTTGTCAAACGCACAAATATTCAACTCAACCGCATATATATAATATTATCCTTTTATTTGAAATTGGTGATGCGGGTATTAACTAAGGAGGGATATGATTGAACAGTCACTTCCATTCGCTTATACAAAAGGACCGACAGGAGAAAAAGCAGGAAAACTGGGAGGGAACCCTCCTTGATTACCTGGAGATTGTAAAAGAAAAACCACAAACAACAATGCTGGCTCATGAAAGAATGTTCGAAATAATCGCCGCCGCAGGTGTGGATACCATAAAAACCGAGGATCATCCTCGTCTGCGCCGTATTTATGGTAATGATATCATCAAGCGATACAATTTTTTTGAGCAGGACTTTTTTGGTATCGATAAGGTAATCATGGAAATCGTACGTTATTTTCATTCTGCCACCATGAGAGGAGAGGAATCACGACAGGTCCTGTATCTGGTTGGACCTGTGGGTTCAGGAAAATCTTCTATCATGGAAGCATTAAAGCGAGCCCTGGAAAAAAGCTTTTCCGTTTATGCCCTGCAAGGATGTCCCATGCGGGAAGAGCCCCTGCATCTGATCCCTAAACATCTGCGACCGGATTTTGAAGAACTCCTGGGAGCAAAGATCGAAGGTGATTTGTGTCCGGTTTGCCGTTACCGTCTAATCAATGAATACGACGGGGAATACGAAAGATTTCCGGTCCGGGTAGCAGATTTTTCCATTCGTGGGCGCAAAGGGATTGCGGTAGTGCC
>JAGFXV010000324.1 GCA_017861475.1 Bacillota bacterium
TGTGGAAAGTTTTATCTTTGGCCCATGGAAAGATCCAGCCAGTATGGGTTTCCCGTTAAGCCCACGTTTTTCACCGCAGGCCTACCTGCCAACCATCGGAGACAGTCGTGTCCATATCGGGCTGCTGGTAGCCTTGATGCTGGCCGTATTGCTTTATTTCCTGCTTAATCACACTCGTTGGGGCTATGAAGTCAAAGTCGTGGGCGAAAGCTCTGAATCAGCCCGTTACGCAGGCATTGGTGTAGTGAAAAATATTCTTTTGGTTATGTTGATCAGCGGTGGTATTGCAGGCCTGGCAGGGATGGTTGAAGTGAGCGGCATTACGCATCGGCTGCAGCAGGGAATCTCTCCCGGATATGGTTATACAGCCATTATTGTGGCATGGTTGGGAGGGCTTAATCCTTTTATTATTATTATCGTTTCCATCCTCTTCGGCGCTTTACTGGTAGGAGGGTTCGGGTTACAGATCTTTGGCCTGCCGTTTTCCATCGTAACCATGCTGCAGGGGGCAATATTATTCTTCCTGCTGGGCGGAGAGATATTTACCAAATATCGTTTACAGCGGTTTGGAAGGGGGATAAATAAATGACTTTGGCTGCAGTGATCGCTCTTCTGGCCGCAACGGTTGTCGCAGGTACTGCCATATTACTGGCCGCATCAGGAGAATTGCTGGCGGAAAGATCCGGCATTTTAAATCTCGGGGTTGAGGGAATGATGCTGGTTGGCGCAGTCCTCGGATTTATCTTCACAGTCCGCACCGGCAATCACTGGTATGGCTTGATGGCTGCCATGCTGGGCGGAGGTCTGATGGCCGGCATTCATGCCTTCTTATGTATAACACTTCGGTCCAATCAGGTGGTCAGCGGATTGGCGCTGACGATTTTTGGCACCGGACTGAGCGGATTTTTGGGCAAATCGTATCAGGGTACGCCCATTACAGATCCTTTTCGGGCGATCAATCTTCCGGGACTGGCTGATATTCCTGTTTTGGGACCGATATTTTTTCATCAGGATGCGCTGGTTTACATTAGCATCATTATTGCCATTTTACTCTGGCTGTTGCTTTACCACAGCAGATGGGGCCTGAGCATCCGGGCTGTGGGACAGAACCCTGCGGCTGCTGATGCAGTCGGCATAAGCGTTAGCCGGGTACGCTATTTTTGCACCATCATGGGCGGAGTTTTAGCGGGAATGGGCGGTGCCTATTTATCTCTGGCTTATGCGCCTTCCTGGCAGGAAAACATGACTTCAGGCCGGGGATGGATAGCCGTAGCGCTGGTTATTTTTGCTCTTTGGAATCCGATGCGGGCCATTGTTGGTTCTTATCTGTTCGGCGGCGTGGAAGCGCTTACCTTCCGAATGCAGACAGCCGGCGTAAATATTTCGACTTTCTATCTGGCCATGATGCCGTATCTGCTGACCATTTTGGTCCTGGTTATCGTTACCATACGGATGCGTTCAGAAGCCGGCGCGCCGGCGGCACTTTCCGTTCCTTATCACCGTGAAGAACGATGACCGGGCAAGAGAAGGCAGGCTGAAAAGGAGTTTATATGCTGGATAAAAAAGAGTTGTCGAGAGTTTTAACGCGTGCCCTCAGGCGCGGCGGGGATTTTGCTGAGATTTATGTGGAGGAAAAGCAGATCAGCAATGTCCTCTGCGAAGACAACCGTATCGAAAAGATCAACAGCGGCCGGGAAAAAGGTGCCGGTATAAGAGTGCTGAAAGATGGCCGGACCGCTTATGTTTATACCAATGAATTAAGTCCGTCAGGATTGGATCGGGCAGCTGATCTGGCTGCAAAGGTACTGGGCGCAAATGATGCTGAGCCTGAAGCCGTCAATCTTACGCCGCGCCAATCAGGTTGTCAGCTTGAATATCTACGCATGCCCGACCAGGTTGCTTTTGATGAAAAAATTACGCGGGTACTGGCTGCCAACCAGGCTGCCCGGGAAATAAATGAAGAAATAAGACAAGTTACTGTGGCTCTTTCGGATGTACAGAGAATACTACAGATCGCCAATTCTGAGGGTGATCTGACGGAAGAGGAACAGGTGCGGGTACGCATGGTGGTCAATGCCGTTGCTGCCAGAGAGGGAATGATCCAAACCGGATATGAATCCTCCGGAGGAGTACTGGGCTGGGAATTGCTGGACCAGGTATCCCTTGAGGATATGGCCCGGGAGTCAGCCAGCAGAGCTGTCGCGATGCTTTCCGCTGTACCGGCCCCGCTGGGCAAAATGCCGGTGGTAATGCATGCCGATGCTGGAGGCACCATGGTTCATGAAGCTTGCGGGCACGGATTGGAAGCCGACTTGGTACAAAAAGGATTGTCTATATACAAGGACAAGATGGGCCAACAGGTCGCGATCGATGGGCTCAGTGTCATCGATGATGCCACTATTAAAGGCAAATATGGAAGTTTTGCGTACGATGACGAAGGGACTCCGGCCCAGCGTACGGTTATGATCGACCAGGGGATTTTAAAACAGTTCATTAACGATCGTCTTACGGCCAGTTGCGACGGATCATCCTTGACCGGCAACGGACGGCGTGAATCATATCAGCACAAACCGGTCCCGCGCATGACCAATACTTTTATTGCTTCCGGAGAGGATGATCCAGATGAAATCATCGCCGACACCGAATATGGGCTGCTGGTCAAAAAAATGGGCGGCGGGCAGGTAAATACGATCAATGGAGATTTTGTGTTTGATGTACAGGAAGGTTATATTATCGAACACGGCGAGATAAAACATCCCGTCCGCGGTGCCACCCTGACCGGCAATGGCCCGCAGGTACTTCTGGACATTGACAGGATCGGCAGAGATCTGGGATTTTCACTGGGCGTATGCGGCAAAGAAGGACAGGGAGTGCCGGTTGGTGATGCCCAGCCCACGATCCGAATCAAGGCATTGACGGTAGGTGGGATTGGCAGTGATGATAATCCCAAAACCATTAAGCGGATTCGCAGAATGTAGAAATGTTAAACCGGGACGTTCTTTTTGTAACGAAAGAATGTTACAGAAAGAACGTCCCAGTGTAACGCGGTATAACGAGGTGACAGACAGTTGCAAACGAATGAAGAATTGCTAACAACTGCAGGTGTAACGGCGCTAGATGCAGCTCGAAAAAAAGCGGTGGAGGCAGAAGTGTTTCTGCTCTATAACCGGGAGTTGAGTATTGAGCTACGCGATGAGCGTGTAGAAACGTTAAAGGAAGCCGAAGAAATTGGTATGGGTGTCAGAGTCCTGAATCAGGGTCGGATGGGATTTGCCTATAGCAGCGACCTGTCCCGGGTGGCGATCCTAGAAGTGGTCGATAAT
>JAGFXV010000325.1 GCA_017861475.1 Bacillota bacterium
CAAATGACGGAAGAACAAGAATCTTTCTTCTCCGACTGGCTCTGGTTTGACTGCTGTGATGAAGACGGCAGGACTCTTGCCGCTGCCTACCTCGCTGAACATCGGCAATACATGCCTCAGCCGCAGCAGGCATGTTTGCAGGCATTGTCAGATTCTTATTTGTCAGTCTATGAACCCACCTGTATCGGAGACAATTACCTGGAATTGAAGGATATATTCTCACAGTCCCTGCATCAGGTAACCCTCAAGGAAAGACTGGAGGCCGATCTTAATGAAAAGCCGCTGCTGCTCATGGGACGGCTGGTTGGTTTTTCTGAAGGAAAAGTTTTTTCCGGCATGGTCCTGGCAGTTGACAACAATGATGGTCAGGCTAACTACCTGCAACGGCATATCAGCTATCTGACCTCGCTCAAAGGTGAAACCGACACCAACCTTTTGTTGAAAGACAGCCCCGAAGTCCTGTTTGGACTGTTTGATCATACCTTACGCAAAAAACTGATCAACATCAATGATATCCGTTATCTGCACCTGGATGACGCAGACCGGCTTCAGGTCATAACAAAATGGCTGGAATCCAACCCCGGAATGGAGTTTTCCCATAAACAAGCGGGTCTGGAATGGTATCAGGACGGGCAGGCCGGGATGAGTAAAATGGTTGCCGTAGCTGAAGATTACGTCATCACTTGCGCGGGCTGCCTCGATGATCTGTATGACTGGGAAGCGCTGCCGGAAAATGATATAAAGCTCCCCTGGGAGTGGACTTTGGTCAACAGCAATTTTCTCCGCCAGCCGCCGCCTTCGGAACTGGCCGCCATCTGGTTTACTGTCCTGCAGGAACAGGAGACGGAGCGTTGGCTTCATACCAGCCACCGGGAACTGGATGACAAAAGTCCGCTGCAGGTAATTAAAGAAGGAAACGACATTGACAGAGTCTTACATATGCTGGAGAAATTCGCGGCTCAACTGGGAGAAGACGACGAAGGTTCAGTCCTGGTTGCCTACATGCGTGAGCGGGTGGAGGCGTTGGGTCTGTAAACAGATTTATGTCGGGGAGCGGAATAATTTGAAACTGATTTGTGAATCTGATAATTTGGAAGATTATTTACTTGAGCTGGATGTGGTTGATTTCAGCCATCCTTTAATCAAAAGCAAAGTAAATGATTTATTTATTGAATCACTAAATGAAATTGAAATAGTCCAAACGGCTTTTGAGTATGTACGTGATTCCATCTCCCACTCTTTTGATATCAATAGTACTCATGTTACCTGCAAAGCATCAGAAGTTCTTAATTATAAGGATGGGATTTGTTATGCAAAGTCAAATCTGCTTGCCGCTATATTAAGGAGTAAAGGAATACCTGTTGGTTTTTGTTATCAATTTCTTACCAAAGGCGATACCCCTGATACGGGTTATTGCATTCATGCCTTAAATGCTGTTTATTTTAAAACTCTGGAGCGTTGGATAAGATTGGATGCACGCGGCAATAAAGAAGGAGTTGCTACCCTGTTTTCTATAGATAAAGAGTACCTGGCATTTCCCATTCGAAAGCAATACCGTGAAAAAGATTATCCCATTATTTATACAAAACCGAATACCAATACAATAGCTGCGTTAAAGCAAAGTACGGATTGTCAGATGCTAATGCAAAATCTTCCTGCACAATTGTAGCCTCTCTATGCAAAGCCTTCTTCTAAAATTAGCTTGCTTTCTTTTTATCTTTCAAAAACGGGCATATGACAAACGCCAAAACACCCATCAAGGCAGCCAAAAGAAAACAGTCATCGATCGCGCTGGCCATGGACATCAGGGCGATTTTCTGGCTGATCATGGCCAGATAAACAGTTTTGACGGTGGTGGCAGACATTCCGTTGCTTACCGCCATACTTTGCAGGGTATTCTGCAAATGAAGCGACTGGGTGCTGTCCAGATTAACCGATTGGGCCAGTTGGGTATAGTATACGACCCTCCGATTCTGCATAACGGTTGTGAATACTGCAATACCAAATGATCCTGCCACCTGACGTATGACGTTGCTCATGGCTGATGCCCTCCCGATTAAATGGTTGGGTACCGTATTCATGCCGGCCGTGGCTGCCGGCATATTGACCAATCCCATGGAAGCACCCCGGATGATCAATATTATCATGATGGTTGACAGCGGCGTCACCAGATTAAAATCGTGCATCATATAAGTGGAAAACGTAAAAATCGCCAGACCGAACATGGATATTCCCCGCGCTCCATATTTATCAAAAATCTTTCCGGATATCGGCATCATGATACCGGCAACTATGGCTGAAGGGAAGGTTATCAACCCGGACTCCATGGCCGAATAGCCCAGCACATTCTGCATATAAACGGGGATCAGATAAACGATCCCGAACATACCAATGGAAATTAATGAGGTAATAATCAATGAAAGGGTAAAAATAAAATTTTTAAAAAGTCGCAGATCCAGGATCGGTTCAGGATGATTCAGTTCCACATAGACGAAAACTGAAAGCATAACAAACGCAGCAAAGAACAGTCCTACAATATAGGGAGAGGACCATCCCTTGCTGTAGCCCTTGCTGAGTGCCATCAACAAACAGAAAAATCCGAGCGACGAAAGCATGATACCCCATTTGTCAATGACCTTCCCCCGGATGAGTTCCGACTCCTCCAGGTTTTTTAAAGCCAGAAAAATGTTGAATATTCCAATCGGCACATTGAGATAAAAGATCATTCTCCAATTGGCATATTCGACCAAATAGCCGCTTAAGGTCGGGCCAATGGCGGGAGCAGCCATGGCTGAAATACCGAACACTCCCATTACCAGGCCGATCCTCTCCCGGGGAACGACTTTATAAATCAAGGCCATGCCGATGGGCGACATCAAACCTCCACCCAGTGCCTGTACAACACGAAAAGCGATCAGACTGTTGACGCTCCAGGCAAATCCTGACAGAGTCGATCCAATGGTAAATATGATCAGGGAGATGATAAAAACGCGTTTATATCCGAAAGTATCTCCCAGGTATCCGGAAACCGGCATAATGATCCCCAGGGCCAGCATATAACCGGTCAAAACCCACTGGATGGAATCCTGGGAGGCGCCAAAAACAACCATCATTTTGGGAATGGCAACATTCACCACGCTGCTGTTCAGGAACGCCATGAAACTGCCCAGAATAACTACAATAATCGGGCTCCAATTTATTTTTTGGCTGTCAGCTTCTGCTGCGATTTCCATGTCCGCTGGCTCCTTAGCTTCTATTTGGTGCGAATTTTTACAACCGCAGACATTCCAGGTTTAAGTACGGCATCACCACTGTCTACCTT
>JAGFXV010000326.1 GCA_017861475.1 Bacillota bacterium
CAGGCATAACGGATGCGGTTGTCGTTTCTCCGGACTTGGGCGGTGTAACAAGAGCCAGAGAATTAGCCAAACGGATCGGCGGATCTCTGGCCATGCTGGAAAGACAACGACTGACGCCCGATCAGGTTTTGATATTCAATGCTGTTGGAGATGTAGCAGGAAAAAACGTAATCATGGTTGATGATTTAATCGATACAGCCGGTACGATTGAACAAGGAGCCCGTTTTTTGTCAATGGCCGGAGCCAAGAGGATTTTTGCCTGCTGCACGCATCCGTTAATGACGGGAATGGCAGTTCAGCGGCTGAAAGCGGCACCCATCCATGAGGTGATCGTTACGAACACCATTCCTATCGCTCCGGAAAAAATGTTTGAGAAGCTGAAGGTGTTGTCAGTGGGGAAAATCATAGCCGAAACAATTCTTGCCATTCATGAAGAACGATCAGTGAACAGCCTGTTTGAATGATAGTGGCGGCCTATATATTTTCGTTAAAAATAGCCCTAAAGGAGTGAGTTGACAGTGGGGATGAGGATCGAACGGAATTTGCATCTGCCGGTTATTGGAGGAAAAGTATTTGCGGAAACAAAGAAAGTCGAGCAAATGTCTGAAATAAACATATTTGAACCTGTTATGATCGCATATACATGGGGCATAACGTTTTCTATCGGTGGACCGACAGCACATTATGTTCCTGCTGTTGTTACGCTTTATGAGGAGGAAGCCAATAAATTCCGCCAAGATCTGCTGGCAATTCCCGATAGAATTGAGGAATTTAGAAAATATAAAGAGACCGAGAGTGTTTTAAGATTGCAAAATCCTTTATTGGAAATCAAAGAAACCGCAGAAAAGGAACTAGTAGTTGAATTAAACGCATGGAGTCCTTACTGGGAGTTTTCGCGTGAAATAACATTGGAAGCAACGCAAATAATGGCTGCTAAGCTAAAGAATATTAAAATGCAATCACAAAAAATGATCTATGCACTGAAGTTGTTGGAAGATACTAACGAGATATAAGAAAATACATTTGTTAAAGAAAAGTAAATATAATTGAAGGATATCATAGCTGCGCTTCAACGCAAAAACAAAAAATCATGTACAATATGCTGTACATGATTTTCAAACACTTACAAATCATTTGTATTGAAGGTATCTCCGCCACGAATAGTTCCGTTAGCAAATCCCTTCTTAAACCATTTGACACGCTGGGCTGACGTTCCATGCGTAAAGCTGTCAGGTATCACGGTTCCCCGCATCTTTTTCTGAATGCGATCATCACCGACCGCTTCTGCTGCATTCATCGCCTCTTCCACATCTCCAATTTCCAAATATCCTTTACCTTGCATATATTTAGCCCACACTCCGGCAAAATAGTCTGCCTGAAGCTCTAATCGTACCGAAAGCTGATTATATTCTTTTTCGCTCAGCTGACCTCTTAAACGCTGAACCTTATCCATGATTCCCAGTTGATTTTGTATATGATGGCCTACTTCATGTGCAATAACATAAGCCAACGCAAAATCACCGGGAGCTTTAAATTTGGTTCTCATATCCTGATAGAAGCTTAAATCCAGATAAACCTTTTTATCTTGCGGACAATAGAACGGACCCATTCCCGATTGGCCCACACCGCAGGCTGACTGTGTAGCTTCTGTATATAATACGAGGGTAGGTTTTTGATATTTTTCGCCTTCCCTTGCAAAAACTTCGGTCCAGACATCTTCGGTATCCTTAAAAACAACCGAAACAAATTGCCGCAATTCTTTTTCAGTGGCATTTTCTTGGTACTGCTGGGTTTGTTTCGGCGGATTAATATTCGTTTGAGGAGCTCCGCCTCCCCCAATAATTGAGCCAGGATCGACACCCAGGAGAGTTAGCACGATATAAAGTATGATCCCAAAACCGCCTAATCCCGCTGCGCCTTTAACAACTTGCCCGCGTCGATCCTCTACATTGGAGCTTCCTTGTCGTCCGCGCCAATCCATGCTGCTTCCCCCTTCTAACTTGTTTTCAGTAATATCGAGATCCCGCTTGAAAAGCCATAGGTCGTTGGAAATCATCTTCACATTCGCCAATCAGCAATCGCAATTGACTGAATATTCTGGTATAATTATATCACACGCACATATTCAGTTGATATAATTATTATTCATTTCCATTCGAAATATAAAAGGGGGAAGCAATATGGGAATTATTTCATGGATCATTGTTGGCGCGCTTGCAGGGTGGATAGCCAGTATAATCACAGGCAAAAACGCTGCGATGGGAGCAATTGCTAATATTGTCGTAGGGATAGTAGGTGCCATTCTGGGCGGTTTTGTGCTCAACTTTTTTGGTATTGGCGGAGTTACTGGTTTTAATCTCCATAGTATCTTGGTCGCAATTGCAGGTGCTTGCCTGCTGTTGTTCATTATCGACCGGTTCAAAAAGTAATTCAAAAATGGATCAATACAATATAAACTGAGGAGGGTTTAACTATGTCCAAACTTAGCATGATTGAGGGAATTGGGGAAAGTTACGAAACAAAGCTGAAAGAGGCAGGCGTTTCCTCCGTGGAAGGACTGCTGGAAACCTGCTCCTCAAAGAAGGGGAGAAAGGAACTAGCTGAAAAAACTGGGATTACTGAAAAATTGATTTTAAAATGGGCCAATCATGCTGATTTAGCCAGGATCAAAGGAATTGGCGGCGAATATGCCGAGCTTCTAGAAGCTGCAGGTGTGGATACTGTCGCTGAATTGGCCAAACGCAAACCAGATCACCTCTTGGCAAAAATGCTGGAAATAAACGAAGCAAAAAAAATGGTCAGGCAAATGCCTGCACAAAAGCAGGTGGAGGATTGGGTTAAACAAGCTGCCGCTCTTCCCCGTGCATTAGAGTACTAATGCACGGGCAAAACCATTAGTAGGATAGAGTATTGGTAAATGCCAGTGCGTCATCAATCAGCAATATTTCTTGGTTGCAGGCGATAGGGGACTGCTTTGCGAGTGCACAGTCCCCTATCGCTAAATTTCACCGTAATACTCAAAGATCTTGTTGTGTGGAAATAAAAACCATGCTATTATATAATTGTGAATATAAATTCACAATTATATAATAGCATGGAGGCGGCTTTTTTGGCACAAAAAAAGGCAACAGAAATCAGGCAGGATGAAATCGTTACCGCTGCTCTAGCCTTGGTCGAACAAAACGGGTTGGATCATGTTAATATTGCCAATATTGCTGCGGCGATTCATCTGGTTCCGTCAGCAATATACCGCCATTTTACAGGAAAGGAGGAAATCATCGCTGGTCTAATCGATTTTGTGAAT
>JAGFXV010000327.1 GCA_017861475.1 Bacillota bacterium
TTAATGCTTTTCCTCCTCATTATATATATATTCGTTTGAAAGTGATGACTTAGGCCTGCATAACTACCATGGCAACTGTGTTGATAACGTCTTCTACGCTGCAGCCCCTGGACAGATCGTTGACCGGTTTGGCCATACCCTGGAGGATTGGACCAATGGCTTCGGCTTTGGCAAGTCTCTGTACCAGTTTATATCCAATATTGCCGGCTTGCAGATCTGGGAAGACCAATACATTACACTGTCCTGCCACCAGGCTGCCCGGGGCTTTGGATGAACCAACCTTGGGAACCATGGCCGCGTCAGCCTGCAGTTCACCATCAACAGCCAGTTCGGGGAATCTTTCCTTAGCAATCTTGGTTGCTTCAATAACTTTGTCGACCACTTCGTGATCAGCACTGCCTTTGGTGGAGAAAGACAGCATCCCGACTTTGGGTTCTTTCATCCCGCAGAGATTAATGGCGGTCTGGGAAGAAGTCTTTGCGAACTCAGCCAGTTGAGCAGCAGTCGGCATAGGAGTTACTGCGCAGTCAGCAAAAACAAAGATTCCTTTGTCACCAAATTCGCAATTAGGCACGATCATAATAAATGAACCGGAAACAGCGGAAATTCCCGGTGCGGTCTTGATGATCTGCAGGGCAGGTCTTAATACATTACCGGTCGTATTTTCAGCGCCGGCAACTTCTCCGTCAGCCTTGCCCAACTGTACCATCATGGATGCAAAGAAAAGCGGATCCTGCATGGTTGCTTCGGCTTTATCCAGGTCTACACCTTTGCTCTTGCGCATTTCATAGAAAGCCTGGACAAAATCATCAAAGAAAGGAGCTTTGACCGGGTCAATAATGACTGCACCGGAGATGTCCGCTCCAACCTTGCTGGCGGCAGCTTTAACTTCGCTTTCATTGCCCAAAAGGATCGGATTGGCAATCTTGGCATCACAAATACCCTTGACGGCCAATAGTGTCCTTTCCTCTGTACCTTCAGGCAGAACTACTGTTTTACCCTTTTTGGAAGCTTTCTCTTTAATCTCGGCTAATAAACTCATCTTTCATCCTCCCTACTAATACCGTTCGTTTTTGGAATACTTTAGATAAAATTTTACCATAAAGTCTTTGATAAATGAATTTATAAGTGGTAAATTTATGAAACACCGGTATAAACAGCCGGAGCAACTTGTTACCACTAAATCGGATCTTGCTCTCTGACCCTAAAAGGCAGATCCATCACTTACCATAAGAGCTTTATTGCTTTGTTGCTGCAGACCGAAATCAATAAGGGGTATTCACATGACTGCATTAGGCATAATCGCTGAGTTTAATCCTTTTCATAACGGGCACTTGCACCTGATACAGGAAGCTAAAAAAGCTTTTCCCGGTGCCCCTGTCATTTGTGTTATGAGCGGCAATTTCCTGCAGCGGGGTGAGGCTGCCTGGTGCAGCAAATGGTCCCGATCCGCCATGGCGCTCCATGCGGGAGCAGATCTGATAATCGAGCTTCCGGTTTGTTATGCAGTCCGCAGTGCCTATTATTTTGCCCGCGGCGCGATCCAATTGCTGGAACGGACCGGGGTAGTATCTCATCTGGTATTTGGCAGTGAGAGCGGCAACCTGGATGAACTGCAGAACATAACTTCTATTATTTGCAATGAAAGCCCCGAATATCAGGGAATACTGAAAGAAAACCTTTCCCGGGGATACAGTTTTGCCCGGGCGCGTTCTCTGACGCTTCAGAAAATTATTGATCATCCCCATTTAAACCAATTGCTGTTGCAGCCCAACAATATTCTGGCACTTGAATACCTGCATGTACTGAACGATCTTAAATCTCCGATTACAGCGCTTACCTTTCCGCGTCTGGGAGCAGGCTATCACAGTGATGATCTTTCTGCCCTGGCCAGTGCCAGCGCGATCCGAACGGCTTTGGCAAAAGAGCAAAGCCTGACTGTAATTGCCTCCTCAGTCCCCCCTTATACTCTGCGAATAATGGCCGACGAGATATCCAAGGGCCATGCGCCAATCAAAGCAGAAACACTGGAACTAAGTATCCTGCTAAAATTGCGTCTTTCATCCGCATCAGAATTGGCAGATATTTATGAAGTCAGCGAAGGCCTTGAAAATCGTATCATAAAAGCTGCCGGACAGTCCGGCAACCTCGATGAACTGAAATATAAAATCAAGACCAAACGCTTTTCACTGAGCCGCATCAACCGAATTCTTTTGTACTGTCTGTGGGATCTTCGGAAAAACCAGATCGCCCGCTATGACGAATGCGGCCCACAATATCTGCACATTTTAGGATTTTCGCCATCGGGACAGAAAATCCTGCAAGAAATTAAATCGTTGTCTTTTTTACCTATTTTTTCACGTGGGAGTGAAATAAAAAAGGCTTGTTATGATAATAACAAGCCTTTGCTGCAATCCATGCTTGATCTTGACCGTCGCACTACCGATATTTATTCCCTGTTGCATCCCAACCCATCAACCCGCAGCAGCGGTCTGGATTTTACCACTTCCCCGGTCAGGATTTAAAATCACTAATCACTTGTTTTATTTCTTTGACCTTGTCGAGCGTGGCTGCTCTTCCCAGGGCAATGATTTCCCTGGTGCTTTCAAAATCCCGGGCGGTAAAATTACCCACGGCCGGCTGGATCAGAATATCTGCCTGAGATTCGCACAAATTGAAATGCAGCTTTTGCATGATATCGAGAGAAGTCATGATGACATCGATGGTATTTTTGATGGTAACTTTTTTGTCCGGCCCAAAAGTTACATCGACCGCAATAATGATATCCGCGCCTCTGTGCCGGGCAACTTCGACCGGCAAACGATCAATAACCGCCCCATCCACCAGCACCATATCATCTTTAAGTACCGGGGTAAAAACGCCGGGAATGGAAATGCTGGCCCGGACTGCTTCAGTAACCGGTCCCTGATCAAATATCACCCGCTGCCCTGATATTAAGTCAGTAGCTACCGCAATAACGGGGGGATCCAGTTGATCAAAATTTTTATTTTTGGTCAGCAAGGTCAGAAAGCTATCCACTCTTTTCCCGGCTACAAAGCCAAAACGCGGCACCTGAACGTCTATCATCATATTGGTATTCATACTGTCCAGCATCTTCTCCAACATATAGAGATCAGCTCCACTGGCATAAATCGCACCAACCATGGCCCCCATGCTGCTGCCGACAATAAAATCGAAACCTATTTCTTCCTCTTTCAAAACCTGCAGCACACCAATATGAGCCAGACCGCGTGCGCTGCCTGCCCCAAGCACCAGTCCGACTACCGGTT
>JAGFXV010000035.1 GCA_017861475.1 Bacillota bacterium
TTGACTTGCTTTCTGAGGCGCAAGTCAAGAACCGTCCCCAACTTGCGTGAATGGCATTAAAAGAATCTACGCACCAGGGCGCAAAGACGGTAGACGTGCCAAGTGTTGGGGCCGGATTCATTCAGTAAGGTGGCGGCGGTTTTCTGCATCCTCTGCCGCTTTACCTTCTGATCAGACAGGTACATGGCCAGCAGACCTTCAACAACCGTGCGGGTAAAAGTCGGATTTTCGAGGTGAGTAAGACGGATATGAGACTGACGGATGAAATACTTCAGCCGCTCTTCCATGGCTGCATCGTCCTGATAGTAAAATGTGAAATTAAGATCACTGCCTTGCCGGTCTTCTTCCCGGTCGATAAAATAATCAAGTAGGATGTGCAGCCCGCAGATCCAGGGAAAATATGTGTCCCTGACCGCCATCACCTGTTCATGGCTGACTTCACTGCGAACAGCCAGGGTAAACAACGCAAAAATAGCCAACGTGGATCCACTGGCTGCAGCAAATTCCTGCCAGAGAATACCCCCATAGCTGGCTGTTTCAGTCTCAGCCCAACTGATCAGTTCCTGCTCACGAACAGCCCAGTCAATATGCTTTCTGACCTGCAGTTCTATGTACAAACCGGCCAACTGCAGTACATCAGCCTGCACCGCCACATATGAAGGCAGCTTTTCCAGACACTTGCGGCAGGCATCGACCAGACTTTCCAGGTAGCCGCCGTCATCCCGGTGAGGATAATATTTATAATAGTCACTCTTTATCGCATCAGGTTGCAGCGCATCCAGTAATGATGCATGCAATTGTCGGAATGCATTGCCGTCCAGGCAATCATTGCGATCACAGAGATTGTCCAGATAATCGCAGATGGTCTGATATGCGGTGATCAGTTGGATCAGAATTTCTTCATAATCATCAGCGCCCAGGGCGAAAACCGATCCTCCGTAGCAATGGAAATCTTTGTTTTTCAAACTGCTCAGAGCCTGATCCGCCAGGGCAATGTCCGGACATTGGGCAGCCTGACTGCGCCAATGTTGCAATCTTTTTTTTACCCGAGGCAATACACGGAAAATATAATGGGCCAGCATCTTCTGCTGGCCTGGCCAGGAGCGGACAAAATCAACTTTGGGAAATACATTTATAGACATATTCATGAACTGCTCAGTTCCTTTTCCACTGGCATCAAATCCGTACGCATACTGCGATAGTAATTTTCCAGCAAATATTTGCCCATATCCATGATCTCTTTGCGAGCAGGGCCGGAAGGCAGTTTGTCCAAACGCTCCAGACCACGGGTTATAAAATGATAGGTTAGCTGCAGGCAATCATCGATGGATCCGCTTTTGATCAGTGCTTCTGTAATGGCATCAATATTGGCATCATCAAAGGCTCTTTCGCCAATGATGGAATGTATCCACGATCCATAATTACTATCACGCAACAAATGAATGACCGGCAGGGTAATATTTCCTTCCCGCAAATCGCTGCCACAGGGCTTGCCCAGCCTGGCTCGGTCGGACATGAAGTCCAACAGATCGTCAATAATCTGATAAGCATACCCCAAGCATAATCCAAATTCCTCCAGGGAGGAGGCTTCATCATCCGGCATGGAACAGCTCAAGGCACCGATCTTGCAACAGGACGCAAACAAACAGGCAGTTTTGCCATAACTTTTTTCCAGGTAATCCTCCTTACTGATCTGCATATCAAAAGCCAGCTGCATTTGTTTGATCTCCCCGGCGCACATGGTTTGAATGGTGCTGGTCAGGTTATCAAGGATTCCCTGCTGGTTGTAACGATTGACCAGCTTAAATGCTGTGGCGAACAGATAATCACCGGTCAATACACTGGTCTGGTTCCCGTATCGGCTGTTCAGGCTTTCCCGACCTCTTCTGCAGTCAGACTGATCAATTACATCATCATGTACCAGCGATGCCAGATGAACAAGTTCGACTGCTGCGGCCATATCGATTACCAATTGCGAGTCATGCGGGTATAGCGAAGCGGACAGAAAAACCAGCCGAGGTCGCAACATTTTGCCGCTGCCGGTCAACAAATACTCGATGATCCTGCTAATTTCTTCGTTTTGTCCGATGAGCACTTCATGAATGCGCTGGTTAATAAGATCTGCGGGAAATGGATAAAGAGTCAAAGCTTTTTGATTCGGTCTGATGGCAAACTCCCCCGTTCCATAACTTTTGCAGTTATTTTTGCCATCACGGATATAAACTATACCGCGCAGTAAAGACCATCCTCGACCGCAGAAAAGTTGACAAATGGGGTACGTCCCCAACCGACCATTTCAAAGTTGACAAAAAGGACCGTCCCCACTGTCAACTTTGATGGCAGAACCCGTTCAGAAAACGTAACGAGAGGTTTATGCTTTAGCTGGCGCCGGGGAGAAGGCGGTAGCCGTGCGCTTAATTCCACGTGGGAAGAACAGTAACAACCTTAGAAAAGAAAACGAGCACGGATTACTAGACTATCAGCTTTATCAAATCTTACGGTGAAACAAATGTAAGATAATAATGCGGACCTGATGAGTCAAGAGACCGTACCCCAAGCGGGCTAATGCATAAACCTCAGACAAGACACTCGCTGATAATATAACAAAAAAGTTGACCAAAAGGACCGTCCCCACTGTCAACTTTTGAAACTCAAACCTTTGAGTTAACTGCAGCTCCTTCAGGTGATATTGGGGAGGATTTTGTTTTTGACTTGCTGGTGGGCGAAGTTTTCAATGGTGTCATCGAGGATATTGGTGATGGGCAAACCGCGGCGGGCAGCCATGGCTTTGATAAAAAAGTCGGCGATGCGAGGGTTTTTGGGCAGCAACGGACCGTGCAGATAGGTACCGATCAGATTTTTGTACCATAGTCCTTCACTGTAGTCTTCGCCGTTGTTGCCATGACCTCTGACAACGGTGCCAAACGGTTTTAGTTTTTTATCGCACAGATAGGTACGGCCACCGTGGTTTTCAAAACCTACCACACTGGTCTTCTGTCCGTCTATTTCACTTTCAATGAGAATGTTGCCAATCAGTCGACCAGGACGTCCTTCCGTATAAAGGTCGAAAAAGCCCAGGCCTTTCAGCATAGTCCCATCCACTGCTTTATAGTACTGACCCAGCAATTGATACGCACCGCAAATGCACAGCGCCGGTAAACCGTTTTCGATTTCCTGCAGCAAATTTTCCACTTTGGTCAGCAGATCATTATAGACAAGGCCCTGCTCCCGGTCGGAGCCGCCACCCATAAAAATCATATCGATGTTGGGGAAATCAATCAAGTCATTAAGGCTGAGCTGACGTATTTCGCAATCGTAACCATAGCCACGGATACGCTTCTGCAGACAGAGCAGATTACCGCGATCGCCGTACAGGTTCATCAGGTCAGGATACATATGAGCAATGACAAATTTTTCGGTCATCATTCCCCTCCTCCCTTCTGTTGTTGCCTGGACTCTGTCTGAGCTATCCCGCCGGATTGCTTCTGCATCTTCAGCATGATCTGCCGGCAGGAGAACAGGGCCGTATAAGTACAGAGGATAAAAGCCGTTCCCCCCTCCTCAGCGATAGCCAGGGCAATGCCTTCCTGCAGGCGAGATTCGATACGGATATCGTCCGTGGAATAACCTGCATACTTTATGCGCAGGGCAATATCTCCGCTGCGTTGTCCGGAACAAATAATTTTACTGATCCTGGCTTCAGGACGGGCAACGGTCTCCACGTCGGCGTCCCAGATCCATGAGATGTCGCGGCCGTCGGCGGCGTTATCATTCAGGGCAAAAAAGAGGCTTTTTTCTGCCGGGTCGAGCAGCAGCATGCTGAGGCTCTGGTTGAGACCGGTAGGGTTTTTGACCAGCACCAGCAAACAAGGTTTGCCGGCGATCATAAATTTTTCCATCCGACCGGCCCGGGGCTGATAATTGAAAATAGCTCGCTGGATAACATCGTCATTAATTCCCAAACGTTTGCCCACGGAAACGGCAGCCAGGATGTTGTAGGCGTTGTAGAATCCCTGATAAGTACTCTGCAGTCCGAGGTCGTTAATGGTGAAATGTATGCCCGGGTCCATTTTCAGACTATGGCCGGTGAAATTTAAAGCAGCATTGTGATTGGCACAGTTGGGGCAGTGGTATTGGCCCAATTGGGCATAATGATAGCGCTCATAACTCAGCACATGTCCGCAAAACACGCAGTAACGTCCCTCGCGGCTGTCAGCGCTGGTCAACTCATCATAAATCGTATCACCAAAGCCGTAAAACCAGCATTTAAGTCCGGTGTGGGACGCAAAATCACTTTGCAGCGGATCATCAGCATTGAGGATCAGTTCGAGTCTGCTGCCCTGCACTGCATTTTTGATCAGATTGATGGTGTGATCCAGTTCCCCATACCTGTCCAACTGGTCGCGAAAAAAATTGGTAATAATGAGCATAGTCGCTTCTACTTCCTGCAGCAGCAGCGGCACATTGGCTTCATCGGTCTCCAGCAGGGCGTAATCAAAGGTACGCTGTCCGGATAAACTGGTGGCTTTGATGAAGGCGGTGGTGATGCCTGTCAGCATGTTGGCGCCGGCCCGGTTATGTACATAGGTGCTGGCGTTTTCGCGGAATATCTCGGCAATCATATTGCTGGTGGTGGTTTTTCCATTGGTGCCGGTAACGATGATAATCCCGTTTTGGATGTGCCCGGCCAAGGCAGTCAGGATGTCCGGATAGATTTTTCTAGCCAGTTGGCCGGGAAAATCAGTGCCTTGATTGCCGGCGATACGGCTGAAATATATGGCAAGTTTTCCGACGATAACGGCAATAATCAGGCGTAAGCTCATGGCAGTATTCCCTCTCCCCTGTTTACGGCGGCTGGTTTAGTTGTTGAACCAGTTGCTTACATTCAATAAACGGTTGTAACGATACGTATGGCCTTTGCGCAAGCGTTCGTATATATCTTCCAGCCGAAGTGCCATGCTGCGTGCAGACAATGACTCAGCCTTAAGCAGCGCATTTTTTTGTAAATGCTGATATAAAATGTCATCGTTCAGTACCCGACAGACAGCCGAGGCCAGTTCCCCTGTATCCAAATTCGTTAAAATTCCGTCCACGCCGTCATCGACCATATCCTGCACACCGCTGGCGCGTACCGCTACTACCGGCAGACCACAGGCCATAGCTTCAGTTAAGACCAGTCCCTGGGTTTCAGTCAGGGATGAAAAAACAAACAGGTCGGCGGAGTGGTAGACGTTGACCAGTGTATCATAAGGCACGGCACCGGTAAAGACTACATCCTGGGAGCTCAGTCCCAACTGGCGACACAACGTTTTTAATTCATCCTCCAATGGCCCTTGGGCGGTCAGCACCAAGGTCGTCCGGGGCATTGTATCTTTAACGATCCTAAATGTTTCAATTAAAAAAGGAATGTTTTTTTCCTTGGTCAAACGTCCTACGAACAGCAGTATCCTGTTTTCCGGCGGAATATCAAAATTGGCCTTTAACCAGCCTGAATCTCCGTTTTCAAATTTCTGCAGCGGGATGCCGGTAGGTATGACCGAAACCGGTTTGCGAACTTCGTTTTCCTTAATAATCGCACGAATGTCTTCCGACGGCGTGATAATATGGTCGCAGTGATTGCAGAAGGTTCTGCTGTATTTGATGGTGACCTCTTTGGCCAGGTCCTGGGCGACCGGAACGTAATGAACATACTGATCATAACGGGTATGATAGGTAAAGACCAACGGAATATTATATTTACGTGCATAGCGAAGCCCCACCCGTCCCATGATCATGGGCGAATGTACATGAATAATATCCAGGCGCAAATGTTTGACCAGCGTACCTAGTCCAGGATAAATAGGGATCGCCAGCGTGAAATCGTTATTGGTAGGAGAGGGTACCGAATAAAAGCGGTACACATTGCGTTCTTCGTCCTGGTAATGGGGATAACTGGGTGCAAATATATGTACTTCATGACCCAGTAGGGTCAATTCATCTCTGAATGTTGTGATTGAAGTAACTACACCGCTGGTATAAGGTTTGTAACTGTCGGTGAATATTCCTATTCTCAACTTGTACCCTCCTTGGTGTGTACTATATTCCTTTGAAAATCAATCCTGAAATACTTCATAGGAAGTGCCCGGGAAAGATTGTTCCACGTCGGATATAACTGCGGGCTCTGGCGCAATCTCATAATCGGTATGATAAGCCCCGTCATATTGATGCGCACAGCGGGAGCAAAGAGTGGTGTTGACCAGCCGTTCCAAACGGCGAGGTTCAATGGGATGTCCGCAATGGGAACAAATCTGTCCCATTCCCTGCGCGCTGCGGTTAATAGCATCATTTACTTTTTCCAGTTCAAACTGCAACAGTTCTAGAATCCCCAGTTCTTTTTCCCGCTCAAACAGGTCTGTTGCCTGGTCGCCGGGATGTTGGTCATAAGCTGACAATTCGTCATTCCATTCCGCCATCGGCGTTGAAACGTTGTCAATTTTATTTTTAATTAGCTGCTCCAGTTCCTGTTTCTTAGCATATAACCTCTGCATATCGTCCATATATGCCACCTGTCTTTCCAGTTAATCTGAAAAGCGGTCATTTCAAGTAAAGCTGGTTCTGTACGATGTCCACGATTTCAGCAATAAAACTTCCGATCAGCGGTGTATTCAGCACCACTATTTTTTGCAGGATGTATATGACCAGCGCAGCCAGGACAGTAAATCCAATGGCCATACCGAATCCACGTGCTACGCCCTGCCAAAAATTCACCCAGAAAAGACGACGCGGATTTTCAATCATCGCTACATATTCGGCTATGCCCAGCTTTTCCATGTTGAGGCAAATCTCGTCGATTTTATTGCCCAGCGTCTCCAGGTACTCTCTTTCATCTGTCAACCCGGGTTTATGATCCAATAAAATCACCCGCTTCTCAAAATTATTATTCCAATAATTTGGCGGTTCATACATGATACTAGTTGTTCAAAGAATGAATCGGTGCCGGTATACGGCCCTTGCGCTGTATAAATCTGGCTGGTGACATCTGGTTGACTTTCATGATCGGTGCCCGACCCAGCAAACCTCCGAATTCAACCCAATCCCCTTCCTTTTTGCCAGGAGCCGGGATGATCCTGACCGCGGTAGTCTTGCGGTTGATCATACCAATGGCAGCTTCATCAGCAATAATAGCTGAAATTATTTCCGCCGGGGTATCACCGGGGATGGCAATCATATCCAACCCAACCGAACACACGCAGGTCATGGCTTCCAGTTTCTCAATATTCAAAGCGCCGGCTTCTACGGCGTTGATCATGCCCTGATCCTCACTGACTGGAATAAAGGCGCCGGACAAACCGCCTACATAGGAGGAGGCCATGGCTCCGCCTTTTTTAACAGCGTCGTTGAGCATGGCGAGCGCGGCAGTAGTACCATGAGCTCCCACCATTTCCAGTCCCATTGACTCAAGGATATCGGCTACGCTGTCGCCTATTGCGGGCGTTGGTGCCAGGGACAGGTCTACAATACCAAATGACACCCCCAGGCGCTGGGAGGCTACGCGCCCAACCAACTCACCACTGCGGGTCACTTTAAAGGCAGTTTTCTTGATGATATTAGCCAGTTCGCCCAAATCGGCTTCCGGATACTTTTTGACGGCATTGAGCACAACGCCCGGACCGCTGACGCCGATATTTATAGTGCATTCCGGCTCGCCCACCCCGTGGAAGGCGCCGGCCATAAAAGGATTATCTTCAGCGGCATTGCAGAAGACCACCAGTTTGGCGCAGCCCAGACCGTCACGATCGGCTGTACGTTGAGCCGTTTCTTTTATGATCATGCCCATTTGGGCAACCGCATCCATGTTGATTCCAGCCTTGGTCGTGGCAAGATTTACCGAAGAGCAGACTCGCTCGGTGACTGCCAGGGTTTCGGGGATGGCTTCCAACAAGGCCTGGTCGCCGCGGGTAAATCCTTTATGCACCAGGGCGGAAAATCCGCCGATAAAGTTGACACCTACTTCGCCGGAGGCCTTATCCATATAGCGTCCGATTTCAACCATGTCATCTCTGGTCAATCCATCTGCCACCAGCGCCACCGGAGTGACGGAAATTCTTTTGTTTATTATAGGTATTCCGTAATCTTTCTCGATATCATCGCCTACTTTTACCAATTGGGAAGCGTGGTGCAGTATTTTATCATAGATTTTTTGTCCGCAGATTTTTCCGCTGTCGGCATGGCAGCTTAATATATCAATGCCCATGGTGATGGTACGGATATCCAGATTCTCCGTATGCAGCATGGCCACTGTTTCAAGTATTTCATCTTTGCTGATGCTGAAAGGCATAATCTATCTCCTTTTTAGTGACAGTTGGGGACGTACCCCATTTGTCAACTTTTTTGCAAGTCGAACAAGTTTGGGATAGCTCTTAACCTACACAGTCTTTTATATAACGATAGCTTTGTCTGAGATTTATGCATTAGCCTGCTTGGGGTACGGTCTCTTGACTCATCAGATTCGCCTTAATACCTTACATTTGTTTCTCCGTAAGATTTGACAAAGCTGATAATCAAGTAGTCCGTGCCCGTTTTCATTTCTAAAATTGTTGCTGTTCTTCCCACGTAGCGTTCCGGCGCTCGGCTGCCGCCTTCCCCCCTGCGCCAGCTAAAGCATAAACCTCTGCGTATTGTTTTCATTAAAGGCTCTGCCATCAGGCTTCGCCGTTATTTATATCCGGTGCATGTACTTGAACAGGTCTTCATGCTGGACGGTGACTTGCAGACCCATTTCCTGGCCTTTGCCTACCAAAATCTCACGCAGTTCCTTGACATCGATTTTGCTGTGGCTGAAATCAACCACCATGACCATGGTGAAAAATC
>JAGFXV010000328.1 GCA_017861475.1 Bacillota bacterium
TATATGAAAAAACCGGCAGTATATGGGTTTCAACCTTGGCTCACGGTGTATGGAACGGTTTTATGGCTATCGTGGTTTATTTAAGTATCAGCAGCGGGCTTTTATAATCAGTTATTATTGTTTCATATGAATTGGCTTGACAAATGCAGTTGAAAAATATAAATAATATTGGTGGTATTATCTTTTAGAAGAGGTGAAAATTCATGCCCACATATGATTATAGATGTGAAAATTGTGGTAAATTCGAAAAAATGCAAAGAATCAGCGAAGATGCACTCACCATTTGCCCCCAATGTGGAGGAAAAGTTGAAAGACTGATCAGCAAAAATGTGGGGATCGTATTAAAAGGCTCGGGCTTTTACAGCACCGACAACGGTCGTCTGAAAGACAGAGCCAGAAGTATAAACAAGGAGCGTCAGGCAGATAATCAGGCCTTGTTGGATGGTGATATTGGCTCCTACGTAGCGCAATCGGAAAGCACTGATAAAAAAATCCAGGAGGCATAAAAAAATCCCCGTCAGGGGATTTCAGAGCGTCAAAAAAGGTGAATAGCTGCGTTATACCAAAAGCCCGTTCGGTCGGCGTACCATATGTACGCCTCGGTCACGGGCTTTTTGCAAGCCTTGCTCTTCGCCTTTTTTGCTCGCTCTGTTGAATTTTTAAACGATAAAAACAATTCAGCATAGCAGGACTTAAAGCTGATATAGCGAAATCTAGAATATCGACTGCCTTTTAAGGCGGCGAACCAGTAAGTACTTTTATAAGCAAAGTTAACGTATAGGGGACGATTAATGAAAACGATTTCTATTTATACTGACGGGGCCTGTTCCGGCAACCCCGGTCCGGGCGGATGGGGCGCGGTGCTATTGCATGGTGACCGGGTCAAGGAGATTTATGGAGGCGAACCCGACACCACCAATCAACGCATGGAAATAAAAGCGGTCATTGAAGCATTGAAGGCACTTAAGGTGAGCGACTGGGATGTTACCGTTTATTCCGACAGCGCTTATGTAGTCAACGCGTTCAATCAGCACTGGATAGAAAACTGGCAGCGCAACGGCTGGCGTAACAGTAAAAAGGAAGCCGTTGCCAATCAGGACCTGTGGCGCGAACTGGTTCATCTGACCGGAAAAAACCGGGTTCGACTGGAAAAAGTCAAAGGCCATGCCGGCAATGAGTTGAACGAGCGTTGTGATCAACTGGCCCGGCAAGGGATCAAGGAGTTGAACGGGGAGGGATAAAATGACAACGGATATGATCAATCAGATCGCCAATCTGATGAGACAATCAAAAAATACCGTGGTCGTAACCGGCGCAGGCATCAGTACAGAGGCAGGCATTCCCGACTTTCGGGGTCAAAATGGCATCTACCGGCAATTAGGCGAGGATCGGGTCATGCGCATCATTAATATCGATTTCTTTAAAGCGCATCCTGATCAATTCTACAGTTTCTATCGCCAGTATTTCAAATTCCCTGACGTGGATCCCAGCCTGGCGCATCAAATGGTAGCCCGTTTTGAACAAGAGGGTATCATTAAAGGCGTGGTTACACAAAATATTGATAATCTCCATCAGCAAGCCGGCAGTCGCAACGTTATCCCCATACACGGCAATGCCGAAGAGTTCATTTGCATGAACCGCCGCTGTCAAAAGATATATGATCATGATTATATAACCAACAGTACTGAAGCAGTACCGTATTGCAGTGTCTGCGGAGAAATCATCAAACCAAATGTAGTTTTATTCGGAGAAAATATCAACAACTACCTCGGAGCCCGTCAGCTCATTCTGGACGCCCGCCTGTTGATTGTAATCGGTTCATCCTTAACGGTTTACCCGCTGGCTGGTTTTGTCAATGAGTTCTGCAGCATTGCCAAAGATTTGGTGATCATCAACAAAGGTCCGACCCAGTTGGACTATGCTGCCCGGTACAAACTGGACGTTGGTGAGAACAGCACCGGTCAGATACTGGAAGAGATTTACCGAAAATTACAGAGATAAAGGTTGGGGAGCTGGGGAAAAGTGCAGAAGTGGAAAGAACTTCAGGATAAATACCATACGTATTTGGTGAAAAAAAAGCTGGCCTCCTGCGGAGAGAACTTCCGGGCCCGCAATCCCCGGGAGTTGTTTCTCGGTGAAGGCGCAGAGATCCATGTTGGCAACAACGTGCTGCTGGAGAGGTATGTCCGTATTTCCATGGGCAACAATGCTCGCATTTATATTGGTGACAATACTTACATAGCCGACTTCAGCAATCTCCTGGCGGTGAAGGAAATTAACATCGGCAAAAATTGCGCCATCTCCTGGCATGTATTGTTTATGGATACTTCATCTCATCCTGTCGGGTTCAAAGGTGAGATCCCGACGACGAAAATCGCCCCTATTTATGTCAAAGATCATGTCTGGATTGGCTGCCGGGCCGTAATATTGAAAGGAGTAACGATCGGAGAAGGAGCTATCGTTGCCAACAATGCAGTCGTTACCAAAGATGTTCCGCCTCATACACTGGTGGGCGGCAATCCGGCCCGGGTTATCAAAGAGGATGTTGTTTGGGAATGAATAAAGTTTCAATCTGCCAAAACGAAGACCATGGTAAAATATTGCTGGGAATCAAGATGGAGGATGAATCAGCCAGCCTGCAAGACCTTCTCGATGCGTGGCAGCCGCTGTGTGATGATACGCTGATCCACAAAGAATATGCCGCCGCCTTTCATGATGCCTGCAAGGCCTGCCAGGTGAACTGCTGCAATACCGCCTACGTAATCCCCGATTTGATTGCTTTTAAAAAAATTGCCGCTCATCTTACGATTGGTTATCCGGATTTCATCAGGCAATATTTCCAGCAAGATAAATTGGCTGCCGGTTTGCTGCGGCTGAGTCCTGACCCCTGCATTTTTTTACAGGAACGGATCTGCAGCATATATGAGCTGCGCTCGCTGATTTGCCGTTTCTATATCTGTACGCCTTTGCACGGAGAGACAGAAGAACTGATCTACAAGATAAGCTGGGCAGGGGGAGCGGCAACCCAAGTGTTTGCAGAGCAGCAAGGGCTGCTAAATCAAACCGGGAATTCATCCCGAAGCAGCTTTGATTTGCTTTTCCTTAACCTGTTGGAGGAATATCGCCATACCAAAATGGTGGAAGCTTTTCTGTTGGCCGAAAATTATGCTGACATCCCGCTGAAATTATTCCTGTAAATGAAAGGAGCGCTTTCATGTTTATTGTGAATGTTGCCACCAATGATCCGCTCAAAGTGATCCGCAGATTCGAAGAGAAACCAGG
>JAGFXV010000329.1 GCA_017861475.1 Bacillota bacterium
ATCAGTGAACTGCAATCTCATAAATCTGACATCATTGTCCTTGACCAATTGAATAATTTCAGCCTTTGTCTTACTCATGTTTATCTCTCCTTTATTTTGTTTTTGATGGACTTTTAAACTAAAAAAGGTGCCTGCACAATAATCCTTGAAAAAGGACTATTATGCGGACACCCTTGCCCTCGATTTATTAGATTTTCATAAAAACAGAAAGTCCCCGTTTTTACACGGAGACCTCGTCGTCTTGTATCAGCCTTGACCGGCTGGATTTATGAACTTGTAATATATAAATATAATATGCTTTTCTGATGCAAATGCAACCTGTTTATTGGATGTATTAAGTATACTTGCAACCCTTGGAAGCTTGTAAAAGTATACATGATACATACATAGCATGACTGCTATTGCTGCAATCTCTGGGGTATAATCAGGAATACATACAGAATCACGAAAAGACAAAGGAGTCCCGCTTGGTTTATGGGATTCCTTTTTTACTCTGAACTGGAATCTTTGTTTATGAATGAGTCAGTTGAGAGGGGGAAAGACTGATGCGATTATTGATGATTCAACATGTATCTTGCGAAGGGCCGGGATTATTGCAGGATATACTTGAACAAAATGGCTGGGAAACAGATATCCGATGTATGGATATGCCCGGCATTACTTTACCGGAAAACCTGAATGGATATGATGCCTTTATTATTCTGGGCGGGCCCATGGGGGCATATGAAGAAAAACGCTACCCTTACCCTTATGGCGTGGAGGATTTGGTGTTAGAGGCTGCTGCAAAAAATATCCCCACCGTCGGGATCTGTCTGGGCGGTCAAATCATTGCCCGGTCTTTGGGTGCAGGGGTTGCGCCCAACCCGGAAAAAGAAATCGGCTGGTCATTGATCAAAATTCTTGACGAAGGTAAGGCGAGCCGATTGTTCCATGAATCACCGGATTTCTTATCCGTATTTCAATGGCACGGCGACACTTTTTCCCTGCCGGAAGGAGCAATACTGCTGGCATCAAGTGAACAATGTCAGAATCAAGCTTTTGTTTATAACAATAACATTTGGGCCCTGCAATTCCATTTAGAAGTAAATCCGGATATGATTCAAAGCTGGTCTGAAGTGTATCGGGAACAGTTTTTAAATAATCTTACAGCGATACTACAAGCTGAGAATGCCGGAGAAGACAAATAACTTATGCTGCTGATAAAGTATTCGATTCAAACAAAGTCAATCTTGTATACATGATACTTTAAGAATGCCAGTTGACATTTTAGAGTAGACGCTTATAAAATACGTAACATGGTTCACAAAATTGAATAGCGGTAGACAAAATTCAGCAAAGGCGCCTTCTGGAAAAATCCGGAGGGCGCCTTTTTTGAACTCTTTCTGCCAGATTGTCAGCTAAAAAAGGGGCTATGAGGGAGGCGGATATAAACATGATAGGGCCCAAACGGAAGTGAATCCTGGTGATTTTCGGGCAAGGATAGTTAATTGTAAAGGAGGTTTTTTTCATGGAATTATCAGTTGGTGATTTAAAAATCGTTGTGGATACTATGTGGGTACTTATTACTGCAATGCTGGTCTTCTTTATGAATTTAGGCTTTGCAGCAGTCGAAAGCGGATTTGCAAGGTCAAAAAATACTGTTAACATTCTTTCCAAAAACTTTATTGTTTTTGCGGTTTCTTCACTTGGTTTCCTGTTGCTGGGCTGGGGTTTGATGTTTGGCGACGGCAATAGTTTTATTGGAACTCATGGTCTTTTCTTTGTGGGGGGAGCAGACAATTCGCCCGCTGTTGGCGATGCCTATCAAGGCGTCTATTCAGCTATTTCCTGGACCGGAGTACCGTTATGGGCTAAATTCTTCTTTCAATTGGTATTCTGTGGTACAGCAGCAACGATTGTTTCCGGAGCTGTAGCCGAACGTATCAAGTATATTTCTTTTATTGTATTTGCCTTTATATTAACCCTGCTCATTTATCCCATCGTCGGTCACTGGATTTGGGGCGGCGGATGGCTCGCAGCCAAAGGAATGTGGGATTTTGCCGGTTCAACAGTTGTTCACTCGGTAGGCGGTTGGGCTGCTCTTGCGGGAATTCTGGTTCTTGGCCCCCGGTTTGGCAAATATGGCACTGATGGCAGTATCCATCCCATTCCAGGTCACAACCTGCCCCTGGCAACCATCGGTGCATTTGTCCTATGGCTTGGATGGTTCGGTTTCAACCCTGGCTCTACCATGGCGGCTGATCCCGGTGCTATCTCACATGTTCTTATGACTACCAATACTGCAGGTATTGCAGCGATTCTGACTTCAACAATAACCGCATGGCTATACCTGGGCAAACCCGATCTTGGCATGAGCATTAACGGATTATTGGCTGGTCTTGTTGCGATCACTGCACCCTGTGCGTTTGTAAGTGTTCCCAGTTCTCTTATCATTGGTGCAATTGCAGGTGTTATAGTAGTATTTGCAGTCGTATTTTTTGATCGCGCTAAAATTGACGATCCGGTCGGTGCTCTTTCCGTACATCTGGTTAACGGAATCTTCGGCACATTATGTGTGGGCTTGTTTGCCCAGGATGGAATCACTGGAGCAGCAACTGGAAACGGTTTATTCTATGGCGGTGGATTTAGCCTTTTAGGTTCTCAATTGCTTGGCGTTGTTGCAGTAGGTGCATTTGTATTCCTTGTCTCTCTATTGGTTTGGTATATCATTAAATTGACCATTGGCGTACGTGTAAGTCTGAGTGAAGAAATCCAGGGCTTGGATATCGGCGAACACGGTGAAACATCCTATCCCGACTTTGTGGTTAGAAGAGCTTCCTAAAGGCGCTGGAGCAAAATTTTAGGGTAACATGAAAAGGAGGTATTGTTAACATGAAACAAATTAAAATCGTTATCAGACCGGAAAAGCTGAATGATGTGCGTGATGCACTGGTAAAAATAGGTTGCTTTAACGGCGTCATGATTTCTGAAATTACCGGCCATGGAAGCCAACAAGGATTGACCCAAACCTGGCGCGGTGAAAAATACACGGTTGAGTTTATTCCCAAAATGTGTCTTATTATGGTTGTGGATGATAAAGACGTTGATAAGATAAAAACGGCTATCCTCGAAAGTGCTCCCACCGGCGACCCGGGGGACGGGAAAATATTTATTTCAAATGTAGAAGAAGTAATTAGAATCAGAACGGGTGAAGAAGGTACGGAAGCCTTATAGCAAAGAAATATTGGTCCCCGAACGGACTGGTAAACATTACACTCCAATCGTTAAACGGGTTCAAACTT
>JAGFXV010000330.1 GCA_017861475.1 Bacillota bacterium
TTCTTGCAAAGGATTGGGTATTGATATAAAGTAATAACCGATGTAACAGACCTTATTTAATCGGAGGATTAAAATGATTACAAAACAGAACAAGCATATCGGAAGATCTGAAAAAGCCATCCAAAATGAAACGACGGGTTATTGTATGCAGATGGGATCAGCTTATTGTACAAATGAATGCCCGAATAAATGTCAGGATAGATTTCAGAATCTGATAGACAAGCTGTTTGAAAACATGAGGGATAATGATATTGGCGCCAGACAATGATCAGATTTTTTATTAACGTTATAGCTCAATAATCTTACCGGTTTCACTCAAATCATAATCGCCCAATCCTTTTATCTCGTCTACAAATTCCTTGGCATTGATAATTTGCATCACGGCCTTATACCAAGCTTTACTACAAGCTTCCTTCTTAATAACCAGGTCATATCTTTCTCGCTGTAAAGGAATGAATTCGATTTCCCGCACCTGCATGGCGGCCTTCTGATTGCCCAGGCCTGTATCCGCTTCGCCGCGTGCAACTGCGCTGGCTACTGCCAGATGGCTTAACTCTTCCCGGTCATAGCCTTGGATCATGAAACGGTCATATCCCAAATGGCGAAATTTTTCATCTAATAAAACCCTCGTCCCGCTGCCTTTTTCACGATTTATAAATCTTATCTCCGGACGGATCAAATCATCCCAATCACGAACATTCTTAGGGTTGCCTGTCTTTACATAAAATCCCTGCATGCGCATGGCCAAATTGATCAATACGGCGGGAATGCCGGGCAGCAAATGACGTGCAAAGGCAATATTGTATTTGCCGGAGTCACCATCCCAGAGATGTACTGCTGCCATATCTGCCGTGTTGTGATATAGTGCCATCAGACCATCAAAGCTACCGATTTGATTGCGCCATACTTTCAGCCCTCCTGTATGACATTCCAAGTGACGAGCAAGAATATCCAGTATGATATCTTGTCCGCAGATCACCAGTTCCTGTCGTTTTTCTGCACCGATAAATCCTGCCGCAGTAATTTTTGCCGTCGGCTGTATGGCGCTAATCAGGCTGTCGTTTTTCACAATTTTACCCGTCTGTTTATACATATCTACATCTTGCTGGTCAAATCTAAGCTTTCTTCCGATCCTGAAAGCCGGAAGATCTCCTCGTTTAACCAGTTCATAAACGGTATTTTTAGTTATCTGTAATTGTCGGGCAACTTCTTCCGGAGTTAACGAATAGGTTAGATTTTCCTGCATTTAATCACCTCATAAAAATGACCTTGTAGTAAATTCTATCATATTTTTCAGACTTATGCAGACAAAGAAATACTGTTATATTGTCTTATGTTATGTTTTATTAAAAAGGCGAGACCGACCCGATTATCTTAAATAATAGTCCAGAATCCAGGTTGTTAAAAGGATAAATCGTTTTTTTAATATTTTGAACATGAGGTTGACTTTAACGATAACTCTCATCATAATATTACATAAACAAACATAACATAACAAAACATAAATAGGGGGGTTAATATGAAGTTGTTTAAAAAGTTATCAATGTTGGGTGTTTTGCTGGCGATAATGATCGGTGTTTTTATTGCTCCGGTATCGGCAGCAGCAAAGGCGGTCGTTGCTTTTGACGGCAGTCCGATTTCGATTTCGTCTTCCTACGGTACACCTTTTATCGATTCGGCCAACCGGATGCAGGTTCCGATCAGAGTTATTGCTGAAAAACTGGGGGCAAAGGTCGCTTGGGATGGGGCCAGCCAAACAGCAACGATTAACGGAACGATTAAAATTAAAGTCGGTTCCAATGAAATCACCACAGCTTATGGAACGATTACCATGAATACAACTGCTGTTATTAAAAACGACCGCCTTTATATCCCGGTCAGATCTGTTGCCAATGCTATGGGTTACGGGGTATCCGCCAGTAACGAAAATGGCGTCGTTACTGCTGACATCACCACCAAAGTTGATTTAACCATTTCGGCTGCAGCCAGTTTAAAAGATGCCATGAGTGAAATTAAGACATTATATGCAAAGGAAAAACCGAAGACCAATCTTAATATTAACTTCGGTGGATCGGGTGCATTGCAACAGCAAATCGAACAAGGTGCCGATGTGGATCTGTTTTTCTCAGCTGCGACTTCCAATATGGACACATTGAAGAGTAAAGGTTTATTGATTGATAGCACCATAAAAAATCTCCTCGGCAACAAATTGGTCCTGGTCGTTCCCAATGATTCCAACACGGCGCTCAATAGTTTTTCGGTTGTTACCGATGCGTCGGTAAAGAAAATTGCTCTTGGAGAGCCTTCTACTGTTCCGGCCGGGAAATATGCCGAACAAGTATTTACCTATTTGAAAATTTTGGATCAGGTCAAAGCCAAAGCAGTCTATGGTTCGGATGTCAAGCAGGTATTAAATTGGGTGGAGACCGGCAATGCTGATGCAGGCGTTGTATACTTGACAGATGCAAAGCTTTCGACCAAAGTAAAAGTTGTAGCAACTGCATCGGAAGAATCTCATAAGGCGATTGTGTATCCGGCAGCCCTTATTAAAACAACCAATAATTACACCGCATCAAAGGATTTCTTGAATTTCCTGACATCAGATAAAGCCAAGGCAGTATTTGACAAGTATGGTTTTGAAGTATTATAGCATGGAGTAATCAATATGAATTTGGATCTTTCCCCAGCGTGGATTTCTATTAAAGTAACGTTTGTTGCAACCATCATTATATTTATTCTAGGTCTGTCTGCAGCCTGGTGGATGACCAACTATAAAGGACGGTGGCAGGGTTTACTGGACGGCATTTTTACCTTGCCACTGGTTCTTCCCCCTACCGTGGCCGGATTCGGAATTTTATTGCTGATCGGCAAGCACGGACCGATAGGTGTATTTCTTGACTTGTTTGGAATAAACATTATTTTTTCATGGTATGCTGCAGTCATTGCTGCCGTAGTGGTTGCCTTTCCCCTGATGTATAAAACTTCAAAGGGAGCTTTTGAACAGATTGATACCAATATTTTAAATGCTGCCAGAACTTTAGGAGCTTCTGAACAAAAAGTTTTCTGGCGCGTGGCCGTCCCGTTAGCCTGGCCTGGTATTGCCGCTGCCACCGCGTTGTCTTTTGCACGGTCAATGGGTGAATTCGGAGCCACTTTAATGGTCGCAGGCAGCATTCCCGGCAAAACTCAGACAATACCAGTTGCTATTTATTTTGCCACCCAGGGCGGAGAGATGAAAGTGGCTCTGATCTGGGTGCTCATCATACTTGTTATT
>JAGFXV010000331.1 GCA_017861475.1 Bacillota bacterium
AAGGCATATGCAATCATCCGCTGCCGACGTTCAGCGGAATTAACAGTAAGAAAACAATCTTTGTATTCGCGAATAATATTCTTGACCGTATCGACAACATCCTGGCCGGCATAACCGTTTTCCGGGAACTCCACATCTTGTCCCATCAACTGCAAATACCTGGCTTCCAGAGATTGTCCGAATACTTCGATCTGGTTGCCGCAGTCATTTATATAAAATTCCCTTTCTACATCGTAGCCAGCCCGGGCCAATACATTAGCCAGTGTATCCCCCAAAGCTCCGCCACGGGCATTACCCATGTGCAGGTTGCCGGTGGGGTTGGCGCTTACGAATTCCACCTGTACTTTTTTATTGACCCGTGGATTTTCCCCGAAGTGATCCGCCATTTTGACAACCATTTCCGGTATTTCATAAAGCCAGTTGTCATTTAAAAAGAAATTGATGAAACCCGCCCCGGCTACTTCCACCTTTTCCAGGAATTTTTCATTTATTATAATGTAGCCGGTGATCATCTCGGCTATGCGCCGGGGTGCCATCCGCGCCTGACGCGCCAGCAGCATGGCGACGTTGCAAGCAAAATCTCCGTGACCGCTATCCTTGGGTACCTCAATCACAAATTCAGGGATCAGCTCGTAATTCAACTGTCCGGAATCTCTTGCTTTTTCTAAAGCTTCAATCACCATGCGCGCTAATTCTTCTTTGATCTTCTGAATTGGGTTCATTAAGACTCTCCTTTATTGGTTATGAAAATTGGTTTACGGATTATAAGCAGAAAAAATTGCAAATTCATATCCTGACCTTTATTTAAAGCAGGCAAAGAGGTGAAAAGTCCTGCAGTTTTTGGACCGGTAAATATTATTGTTATATACTTCGGCCGGCAGAGTGAGTATTCCTCAATCTTCGTGTTATCATACATCAGCAGATGATAAAAGTCACGGTCATTTTACTTTGATGAGATAAAAAGAATATCGTCAAACAATCTACATCTAATTATAACGAATAAACGATTTTCTAAAATGTTTTTCTAAAACTTTTTATGTGCTCAGAAATGCAAATTTTTAAACCCCGGCTTCCAAATAAATGGGTTATACTTGAGCTAGATTCAGCCGCTGAACCGCCCGGATAAAATCAATGTTTTTATTACACAAGGAAAGAAGAGCTGGTATGATTTTGGCGCTGAAAATTTTACTGACGGTAGTTGCCATAGCGCTAATATTGCTTTTGGTCTGCTTAATGGCGCCCCTGATTTATGAATTTTCCCTTACCGGAGCCCAGCACAAAATACAATATAAATTTATTTTTCACAGCTTCCTGGGGACAGTAACCTTTAAACACAATGGCGACCATTCAGACACCGAGCTGCGTATTTTAAACCGGCCGGTTTCAACGCAGCCGAAAAAGAATTCTTCTGCATCCCTGCGCCGCACTGACATTACCAAACCTCCGCGAAAAAATTCCCCCTACCTGATGCGTAAAGTTATAAGGGACAAGGCCCTTATAAAGCGTTGCCTCAAATTTGTCGCTGCGGTGTGGAAAAAGATAAAGCCCCGCCATCTAACCGTTGAAGCTTGTATTGGTTTCAGCGAACCTCACTACACCGGTTGGGTAATGGCCGCAGCAGCAATGCTGCAGGCTGACAATAGCTGCTATACGATTCACATTGAAGGGAATTGGCTGGAACCAGGCCTGGATGGAGAGATACTTGTTGCAGGGAAATTCATTCCCGCAGCAATTCTGTGGCAGGCCCTGAAGTTACTGGCAAGTTCCGAGGTCCGGCCCTTCTATCGTATATATCGCAACCGCAATGTTGCTGTTCAAGCACAAACAGCTTGAAATATATTTCGCTTTTGACGCAAAAATAACTGCATTCATTATTGAAAGGAGAGGAAAGGTATGGATTTATCTCAACAAATCGGCGTTTTGTTTTCTGAACTGGAAAAAATCTTCCGCACCAATACGGTAGTTGGAGAACCAATCACTGCCGGGAATGTAACGGTTATACCCATTACCAGCATTTCATTCGGAGCCGGCAATGCAGGCGCCGGTGTCCAGGCTGGAAAAGATGGTGATAATTCCGGCGGCGGTGCCGGAGCAGGCGGAAAAATAACCCCTATAGCGGTAATCGTCATTAGAGATGACGAAGTCAGCGTTCTGCCTCTGGGTCACAAAAATTCCATGGAAAGCGTCATGGCCCAACTACCCGGCATTATCAGCCAATTTAAGGCCAAAAACCAACCAACCTAAATCTTTATATCGAATATCGCCGCCAGACTTGCACATGGTTTCTTTTTAGAGTAACCTATTGGCATTGTCGATCATAACCAGTCAAAAATATTGGGAAAGGATGATTTGTTGATGGCTCAAAATCCCCAAGTTACCATAGAAATGGAAAACGGGAACCAGATCGTTATCGAACTGTATCCTGAAATTGCTCCAAACACCGTACGCAATTTTATTTCCCTGGTCAGCTCCGGCTATTATAACGGAGTGATTTTCCACCGCGTTATTCCTGGCTTCATGATTCAGGGAGGATGTCCGCAGGGAACCGGAACGGGCGGGCCAGGTTACAGTATTAAGGGTGAATTCTCCGCCAATGGATTTGCCAATGCCCTGCAGCATGACCGTGGCGTTATTTCCATGGCCAGGACTTCCGTACCCAACTCGGCCGGCTCACAGTTTTTTATCATGACTCAGAAGTCACCCCATCTGGACGGACAATACGCCGCATTCGGCAAAGTGATCTCGGGCATGGATGAAGTCGACCGAATTGTTAATGTAGATCGTAGCCGCAGTGACAAGCCTTATGAAGATCAACGTATGAAAAAGGTCACCGTGGATACTTTTGGAACAGACTTCGGCGAAGTGGAAAAATACTAAAATTAAAATCTAACAGAGCGAGCAAAAAGGCGAAGAGCAAGTCTTGCAAAAACTCCGTGATTGAAGCGGCGTAAGGTGCGGGGACACACCCCTAAGGAGGAATGTCCCCGTAATATGTACGCTGATTGAACGGAGATTTTTGCGTAACGCAGCTATTCGCCTTTTTTGCCGTTCTGAGCTGTGTCCGTTTGGCCCCGGACACAGCTTTTTGAGGGATTGGGCAGCTATGCTTAATGAACTTTTAGGGGATAAAGTTCATTTTTCTCGCTTCAAACTCCAGCCAGTCACGAAAATCCGGGTGGGCGATCCTTACCAGTTCCTTGACCCGGGTGCGCAGATTCTGCCCTTTTAAATCAGCAATGCCATAT
>JAGFXV010000332.1 GCA_017861475.1 Bacillota bacterium
CGCGGCAATAAAGTCTTCCCAGCACAGAATACCATTTTTCCACAGCCTTCTCTCAAGCTTTTCACCAATGCCTTGTAATATGCTGAACGTGTTTTTTATCATTGTATAAAATAAAAATCATCATGTCTGCAGTTTATTTATGTTATAATGTTTTCAATAAAATTGGTAACACAAATATTATGCAAGGAGAACTGTGCCAATGGACATAGAGAAAATCAGGAAGTTGAGTGAATTGCGAACGCATTATAAACACATGCCGACCGTGCGCGAAGAAATGCGAAACAATTTAATACGCATGATAACAAACAAACAGCCGCTTTTCAGAGACCTCAAAGGCTATGATGATACGGTGATCCCCCAGATAATTAATGCTATCATGTGCGGCCACAACATGATTATTCTCGGTGAGCGCGGACAGGGAAAAAGCAGGATTATCCGGGGGCTGATGGACCTGTTCGACGAATATATTCCTGTTCTTGCAGGATGCCCGATTCATGACAATCCCTTAAATCCGGTCTGTGCTGATTGCAAAAAGAACATAGTCATCCATGGTGACGATCTTCTTATTGACTGGATTCCCCGTGACCGGCGGCTGGTTGAAAAGCTGGCCACCTCTGATGTGAGCACTGCGGATCTCATTGGCGAGGTTGATCCAATAAAGATTTCAGAGGGCCGGACACTGGATGATGAAACCTCAATTCACTTTGGCCTTGTGCCGCGCGCAAACCGCGGTTTGTTTGCCATAAATGAGCTGCCGGACCTTGCAGAAAAAATCCAGGTTGCGCTGTTCAATGTTATGGAAGAGCGTGACATGCAGATAAAAGGTTTTCCCGTGCGTTTGCCGCTTGATGTCATGATAGTTGCCAGCGCAAACCCTGAAGATTACACCAGCCGCGGCAGAATTATAACCCCGCTCAAGGACCGTTTTGATGCGCAGATAAAAACCCACTATCCAAAAGACCGATCCATTGAAATTGAAATCATGGAGCAGGAGGCACGGCATCTTCCCTTAAATGGCCTTAAGTCTAGCGTTCCCCTGTTTATCAAAGAGATTCTGGCGGAAATGACGCTTCAGGCGCGTAACAGCCCGGATATCAGCCAGCACTCGGGTGTAAGCTGCAGGGCAACCATACGGAGCTATGAAGCTATTTTAGGCAGCGCTCTGCGCCGCTGCCTCGAGCTGGGAGAGAAAAAGGTTGTGCCCCGGATTACTGATATCGAAGCTACATTTCCATCCATTGCCGGGAAGCTTGAACTTGAATATGGAGGCAAAGACCGGAAAGAAGGCGAAGTGGTAGAAGAGCTTGCCAGGCGTGCGACAAAGGTTGTTTTTGACGAGCAATTTAAGACAGATGAATTAACTTCCATCATAAATTCTTTTAATAATGGAATAGGGGCGGTGGTTTCTCAGTCTATTCCATCGGCAGAGTACCTAGATGGGCTGAAAAATATTCCCGGTCTTAAAGATGCGGTAAAGTCTCTGGTTAATGTAGAATGTCAGGCTGAGGCAGCATCAGCCATTGAGTTTATCCTGGAAGGTCTCCATCTCTCTAATAAATTAAATAAAGAAACCTTAAACGGCAAATTTGTCTACAAATGAAATCAATTATTTATACTGCCTGGGATGGGAAGCAGACGCCGTTCTCCCTTGCCCGCAATGATATTGTAAAAACCTTTATAGATAATATCATGGAAGGGATGAGTCCCAATATGTCCCTTGCCCAGATGCTCTGGGAAGGATTCCCGCTTTCCGGCATGGATTTTCAGGTAATGGGATTGCGGGAGATGCTGCAGAAACTCCAGGAGCAGCGGGATGAATTATTCTCCCAGTTCAGCCTTGAAAAGATTTTTGATAACCCGATTAATGACTTACAACACCTTTTGGAAAAAGAGGCATTAACGCGACAGCAAAATGAACAAAAACCATCTCCTTCTTTTGAAGACCTCTCCCCTGGTCTGCTTGAGAAGATAGCAAGCCTTGAAAAATTCCTTTTTGCTGATGAGGAGAGCAAAGAATTATTTGAGCACTGGAACTCCCGGATGCAAGATATTCTTGATCTTATGGATTTCTACAGCCAGTGGGGCGAACAGTTCAAAGGTAAACAGTATCTTGATTTTGATGAAGCGTTAGAATTGATGAAGCGCTTCAAAGCGCTCGAAGAGACTATGCAGCAGATTGCCGCCGGCAAATGGCGGGCTGTTGATCTGGAAACATTAAAAGAGATGCTTGGCGATGATGCAGCGCAATCTTTTACCATTCTCCTGCAGGTTCCGGATGAGCTTTCAAAGCAAGGTCTCGTCCAGTTTGGGAAGGAGGGCTTTGATCTGACACCCCGCGGGATACAAACCATAGGCGAAATGGCCTTCGGCGATTTGTTTCACATGGTCAAGCGTGATAGAGGAGGCAGATACCAGGGTAACGGCATTGAGTCAGGAGAGATAGAGCCGGATACATCCCGCCAGTACCGTTACGGGGACCGATTTGATCTGGACATAACAAAAACCATTTTAAATGCTGTTAAAAGAAAACCCTTCTCAGAAAAACGGCTCCAGTTGACTCAGGAAGATTTTTATGTGCGGGAGCGGGAATTCCTTATAACTTCCACGACGGTCATGCTTCTTGATCTTTCCTGGTCAATGTCCTGGGAGCGACGGTTCAAAGCTGCAAAAAAGGTTGCTCTCGCACTTGATCACTACATACGCACTAAGTTCCCAAAGGATAAATTTCATGTGGTTGGGTTTTCCACCTATGCGCGTGAATTGCAGGCAAAGGAGCTTGCACTTGCAGTCTGGGACATGGGCCATGCTTTTACCAACCTGCAGGCAGGAATCAGAACAGCAATGGATCTCATCAAAAGAGACGGCGCCAGAAATAACCGCGTCATCGTTTTAACTGATGGGCAGCCCACTGCTTATTTTGAAGGTGATCAGCTCCATGTAGAATTCCCAACATCAATGTATGGCATCAGCCCCAAAGCCTGCAAGGCAACACTGCATGAAGTCAAACGGGCAACAGCAGAGGGAATACAGATTGACACCTTTATGCTGGACAGTAACCCGGCTCTGGTGGAATTCATCAGAGAAATATCGCGGATCAACGGGGGTAGGGCGGTTATATGTCTGCCCGATGAAATTGGGCAATTGATTTTACTGGAAGAAATTAAGAGGAGGGAGCAAAAATATTAAAATAAACTTACTGAATTAATGTAGCTTCTGCGAAGGCTGACACGTTGTCTAAACTCTT
>JAGFXV010000333.1 GCA_017861475.1 Bacillota bacterium
GCTTTTTTCTTTTTCTTTTTTCTGGCATGTATATTGCAAATAATAAATGCAAGAACGCAAATTTGTTAACGCCAAACTGAAACTCGGTTTGCGCGGGCAAAAATTTAATATATCTCCGAGCCCGTTTACCTAAGGCATGGCTATGGTAGCGCGGCCTGGGCCCCGAGCCCACAGGGTTGCCGGAAAAATCCCGCAACCTCCAGTTTGGAAAGGAGAGCATCTGAAATCATCGTGCTTCCTTTTCCAATGAACAGGAAGCATTTTTTTTATTTGGTCAGAGAACGACATTTAAGGCAAAGAAAGGGATGGAGATTATGCAGGCAATAAGAGTAGAAGATGCGGTAGGCGCTGTTTTATGTCACGACCTCACCAGGATTGTTCCCGGAGAACAGAAGGGGCCGGCTTTTAAAAAGGGACAGATCATTAAAGAAGAAGATATTCCGGAACTTCTCAATATGGGAAAATCTCATATCTACATTTGGGAAGTGAAAAAAGGGCAGCTGCATGAGAATGAAGCCGCGGAAAGACTTAGCCGGGCGCTGGCAGGACAGGGTCTGAGCTTCTCGGAGCCCAGCGAGGGCAAGATCAGCCTGATCGCAGATTATGACGGTATGCTGGTCATTGAGGAAAACACGCTGGAAAAGGTAAACATGATCGAAGACATGGTCGCAGCGACCCGCAGTAACCGCCGGCCGGTAAAAAAGGGCGACATTGTGGCCGGGGTAAGAGTGGTTCCGCTTATGATCGAGGAATATAAACTGCAGCAGGTGGAACACTTGACGCAAGGGTGTCAAACGATAAGTGTCAAACCATTCAAACCGTTGAAGGTGGGAGTGGTTACGACCGGCAGTGAAGTCTATTATGGGCGCATCCAGGACAAATTCGGCCCGGTTATCCGCAAAAAGATGGAGGCTTACGGATGCCAGGTATTTAAACAGATTTTCGCTCCCGACGACCTGGAGCAGATCACGGACGCTATTCATACTCTGCAGGCCGAGGGCGCGGAATTGATCCTGACCACCGGCGGGATGTCAGTGGACCCGGATGATCTTACCCCCAGTGCCGTACGGAAAGCGGGCGCTGAAATCGTCACTTACGGTGCGCCGGTTTTGCCCGGGGCGATGCTGATGGTGGCTTATCTGGACGGGATACCGGTCCTGGGGTTGCCGGGCTGCGTCATGTACAGCAAGACCACGATTTTTGATCTTATGATCCCCACGGTTTTGACCGGGGAAAAAATCAGTAAACCCATGGTGGCCAAACTGGGTTTGGGTGGATTGTGTTTGAACTGTGAAGTTTGCAGATATCCGATATGTACTTTCGGAACCGGCGCATAAACGAGAGAGAAAGGAAGGATAAAGATGAAGAAAAGCGTTTCACTGGAAGAAGCTCAGTCTCTGTTGTTGGATCGCGCCGAAGCCATCGGTGAGGAATGCGTATCATTACTGCAGGCGAATGGCAGAATTTTATCGCAGGATATTAAAGCGCCGATCAACATCCCCGGCTTTGACAAATCAGCCCTGGATGGGTATGCCCTGATCGCTGCTGATACAGTATCAGCCGAACCATCAAATCCGGCACAAATAATGGTGGTCGATGAAACCAGAGCCGGATTCCCGGCGAACTCAAAGGTGGTCCCGGGAACGGCGGTCAAGCTTATGACTGGTGCACCGATTCCTGAGGGAGCTGATGTGGTCATTAAATATGAAGATATTATTAGAAATGGTGACGTGATATCGGTTTTTAAACCCTTAAAAGCCCGTGACAACATTATCTCTGAGGGAGAAGATATAAAAAGGGGAGATTTTGCAGCTGCCAAAGGTATGCGGGTAAATCCCGGCCTGGTGGCATTGCTGGCCGGGTTGGGGATTTACCAGATCCCTGTTTATAAACAATTAAAAATTGCCATTATGAGTACCGGTGATGAATTGGTGAGACCTGGGGAACCTCTGCGAACGGGGAAAATTTATAACAGCAGTCTTTTTGGGCTAATGGCTCGCTGTGCTGAATTGGGAGCACAACCCATCGATCTGGGAATCGTGCCTGACTATATGCAATCTACCTGTGCTCGAATTGCCAAGGGATTGGAAGTGGCAGATATCGTCATCAGCACCGGCGGAGTGTCGGTGGGAGATTATGATGTTGTAAAAGATGCCATGGTTGCTGCCGGGGCCGAAATTATATTCTGGCAGGTGGCTATGAAACCGGGCTCTCCTATGGTTGCAGCTGTGCGGGATAACCAGTTTGTGATAGGCCTTTCCGGAAATCCGGCCGCTGCCATGGTGACCTTCGATTTGATCGTCATTCCCTTAATAAAGAAGCTAATGGGTATCGAGAATCCCTTGCCGGTAAAGGTCCAGGGGATCTTTGCCGACAAGTTTACCAAAGCCAGTCCCCAGAGAAGGTTGCTGCGGGCGAAATTGGAAAGAAAAGACGGGCTGGATTATTTCCTGCTGACCGGCAACCAGAGCAACGGGGCCATGATTTCCATGGTAGAATGCAACGTTATGCTGGATATCCCGGCCGGCAGCGGAGCGGTCATATCCGGACAACGGGTCACCGGACACATTGTTGGGAATATAAGCAGTGTATATGACAAAGAATCTGATTTGATCTATGAAAGGAAAAATGCATGATGATAAAATTCGATCGTTTGCTGGCAATCTTGCTTTCCCTTGTGCTGGTCATTGCTCTGGCCGGATGCAGTAAAAGCAATACCGGCAAGACGGAAGAGAATACTGTTATCACAGTTTCAGCAGCATCGAGCTTGAAGGAAGCGCTGGACGAAATAAACAGTAAATATATGCAAACCCATTCCGGAATTACCGTCACCATCAATTATGGCGCATCCGGCGCGCTGCAACAGCAAATAGAACAAGGTGCGGGCGTGGATCTGTTTCTGTCTGCTGCAACCAAGCAGATGGAGCAGCTAAAGGCCAAAGGATTGATCGTTGCAGATACTGAGCAGAATTTGCTGGGCAACCAACTGGTTCTGGTCGTTCCGGCAGATTCCAAAGTTGATCTTAAGGATTTTAAAGGTGTGACTGACCCTGGCATCAAGAAATTGGCATTGGGTGAGCCCGGCAGCGTTCCCGCCGGACAATATGCGCAGGAAGTATTCACGAAACTCGGGATTCTGGATGGGGTTAAGTCAAAAGTGGTCTACGGGCAGAATGTAAAAGAGGTTCTTTCCTGGGTCGAAACCGGCAATGCCGATGCCGGAGTGGTCTACGCTTCCGATG
>JAGFXV010000334.1 GCA_017861475.1 Bacillota bacterium
AAGGCCGGTGCGCTGGCCCAGAAATTAGGGATGGCAAATAAAGAGATGCCCCCTCTGGCCAGCCAGCCTTTTGATAAATTGTATTCCGGAACGTATTCTCCGGCGGGGGAAATACAAAAACGGGTCGCATATTTCGTGGGCTGCGGCACTAACTTTTTTTTTCCGGATACCGGAGAAGCGGTGATCAAGGTTTTGAATCATAACGGCATGGAAGTGTTGATCCCACCGGGTCAGGTATGCTGCGGAATTCCTCCACTGGGAGAAGGCGATCTGGAAGGTGCCCGCGCCATGTTGACCAACAATATAAACTTGCTGGCGGATTTGGAAGTGGACGCCATCATTACCGACTGCACATCATGCGGCATGATGTTCAAGGAAAAAGCCGCCAAATGTTTTGCTGCCGATGATCCACTGCAGGAGAAAATTGCAAATGTGACGGCCAAACTGTGGGAAGTGACCGATTATCTGCAAAATCAAGGTTTGGCAGTTCCGCCCGGGGAGCTGGCCATTACCTGGAGTTACCATGTTCCCTGTCATCGCGGCTGGTCGCCGACCGTTAAAGATGCGCCGCGCAAGTTGCTGGCCCAAATACCGCAAGCCGAACTGAGAGAGTTGGATAAGCCGGAACAATGCTGTGGCGGGGCGGGAACATATTTTATGGAGCACCGTGAAGCTGCGGAGAAGATCCGCGCATTGCGTCTGGAAGATATCAGGCAGACTGGATCTGATGCTGTTTTGACCCAATGCCCCGTCTGTCGTTTCTATATCGGTTTTCAGGTAAAGGATAAGGAAGTAAGCCATCCGATCAAGATCCTGGCCCGGGCCTACGGATTGTAAGTCAAAATCAAAGATACAGGGCTAACCCCTGATTTATAACAAACAGGGAGGTATAAGGCTTCCCTGTTTTATTGTGAAACAAAAAGGTTCCCGGGACCCGCAAGCAATCTTTGATTGCGTAAGCGGGTGGGGTTCTTATCTGTTGTTATGGAAGTGCAACATGGAACATTTATTTTAATCCTGTTGCTTACGGGAAATCACTATTTATCAATCGTTTAACAACAGAGCTTCATGAAACTTCCCTATACGGGTATATTATTTATGATATGATTATGAAAACCTCATTTTTTCTCATTGGAAAAACCAGACCAAAAAATATTTTGTCACTGCTCGGGAGGTATAGAAGTTGCTTGAGATTAAAGCGCAAATTGAAAACCTGCGGGATGAGATACGCAAGCATGAATACCAGTATTATGTGCTGGATGACCCCCTTGTTTCGGATGCGGAGTATGATGCCTTAGTGCGCGAACTCACCCGCCTGGAAAAAAAGTATCCAGAATTGGTCAGTTTGGATTCCCCTACCCAAAGAGTCGGGGGTAAAGCGCTGGAAGTTCTGCAGCCGGTTCGCCACCGCAGCACCTTGCTGAGTCTTGATAATGCTTTCTCACTGGCTGACTTGCATGATTTTGATAGGCGTATAAAAAAAGTCGATGATTCGTCTGGTTATATGGCTGAACTCAAGATTGACGGTCTTACAGTTGCTCTTATATATGAAGACGGAATTTTAATCAGAGCTGCTACCAGAGGTGACGGAACAATCGGTGAAGATGTCACTCTGAATGTAAGAACCATCAAAAGCATTCCTCTCAGACTTAAACAACCCCTGCCCCGTTTGGAAGTTCGCGGAGAAGTTTACCTGCCTAAAAATGATTTTGTCAGATTGAATCAGGAGCGTGAAGAACGTGGGGAAAGAGTTTTTGCCAATCCCCGCAATGCGGCAGCCGGATCACTGCGCCAGCAGGATCCCGGAGTTACGGCCGGAAGAGCGCTGGCTGCTTTTATATACGATATAACTTATATAGAAGGTGTTGCCATTGAGACTCAGCAGGAAACATTGGCTTTTCTGCTGGCACAAGGGTTTCCTGTCAATCAGGAAGCATCCTATTGTGAAAATATCGAAGAAGTCTATGATTATTGCCAGCGTTTTGAAGAACGCAGACATACCCTGCCATACGAGATCGACGGAGTGGTTGTCAAGCTCAATCCGTTTGGTCCCCGGCAGGAGCTGGGGCAGACGGCGAAAAGTCCGCGCTGGGCAATAGCATATAAATTTCTGGCGGAAGAGAAGGAAACCCGCCTGTTGGATATAGAAATAAATGTTGGCCGGACGGGAATTATAGCCCCCACGGCTATCATGGAACCGGTCAGTTTGGCCGGAACTACCGTAAGCCGTGCCAGTCTTCACAATTTTGACCTGATTAAAGACAAGGATATTCGTCTTGGTGACCTGGTTTTGTTGCATAAAGCCGGAGATATTATTCCTGAAATTATCAGGCCGCTGCCAGAGAAACGCAACGGAGATGAGCAGATCATAATGCCTCCGGAAAACTGTCCCGTCTGCGCAAGCCGGGCAGTGAGGTTTGACGGCGAAGTGGCCTTGCGTTGTGAAAATATCAATTGTCCGGCCCGACTAAAAGAAAGTCTGATCTTTTTTGCCTCACGTCCGGCCATGGATATTGAAGGTATGGGACCTGCGCTTGTAGAACAACTGGTGGAAAGGGGTCTCGTAGGGGAAATAGCAGATATATATTCGCTGCATGGAGAAGCGTTGGCCAAAATTGAGCGCATGGGCAGCAAATCTGCACAAAACATAATCAATGCCATTGAAGCATCCAAAAAAAGACCGCTGCATCGCTTACTGACTGCCCTGGGGATAAGACATATCGGGGCGAAAACCGCCCGCATCCTGACCAGGGAAATAAACAACCTGGAGGATTTTTATCAGGTTACGGAAGAACAATTGCTGAATATTTCTGAGGTCGGACCGAAAATGGCGGACAGTCTATTGAGTTTCTTTGCCGAGTCGCGCAATCGGGCAGGGTTGGAAAGATTAAAACTGGCTGGGTTGAATATGAGTGAAGAGAACGATGATACTGGGGAACAGCCGCTGTCCGGCAAGACCTTTGTTCTTTCCGGTGCAATGAAGGCTATGGGACGCCAGGAAGCCAGCGAAAAAATTGAGGCATTGGGCGGCAAAACAAGCGGCAGTGTCAGCAAAAAGACCAGTTATCTGTTGTTGGGTGATGAGCCGGGCAGCAAATATGACAAAGCCGTACAATTGGGAGTAACGATCATGCAGGAGGACGAATTTCTGGCCTTGCTGCAGAAGTATGGAAAATAAAAATATTAATTTGCTAAGGAGAGCTGTATATGGGAATTAAGATCGTATCGGACAACTGTT
>JAGFXV010000335.1 GCA_017861475.1 Bacillota bacterium
TCAACAGTTCCCAGATGGGCGGCAGCGTATCCCCATTAATGGTCGGGGAACCGATCAGTAATCCATCAGCACCCGGTAATGCGTCCAATACTGCTGACACCGGATCATCTACCAGATCGAACTTTTTGATATTGAAGTCAGCCATCATTTCCAAGCCTTCAATGACACTTTTACTTATGGTTTCGGTATATCCATAGGCGGTCACGTATGCCAAAACGATTTTGGGCCGCTCATCATGATCTGCTGCCAGCGGAGTTGCCCATTGCCGGTAAAGGTCATAGTAGTAATCGAGATTCTGCCGCAGGATCGGTCCATGTCCGGGGCAAATGACCTCAATATCCAGATCCTTGATCTTCTCCAGGGCTTCCAATATGTAAGGTTTGAAAGGCCCCATGATCATATCAAAATAATATTTGTAGGCATCGGTAAAATCTTTGTCGATCAAATCATTGAACATCACCGGATCTGAATAGTGACATCCAAAGGAGTCACAGGAAAATAAAATCTTATCTTCCTTTAGAAAGGTGTACATACTGTCCGGCCAATGCAAAAACGGAGCACTGATAAAATGCAAGGTTTTGCCGCCCAGATCCAGTTCATCATCATGATTCAATTCGCGGGAATTCAGCTTGCTGTTGGTGATCTCCTTTAGAAATTTGAGGGCGGTAGCACTGCCCATAATGGTCAATCCCGGTATTTTATCCATCAGTTTTTTAACCGATCCGGAATGATCAGGTTCAGTGTGGTTCATGATAAGGTAATCGATTTCTTCAAGTTTTACGACTTCTTGTATATTCCCGATGTACTCATCAAAATAACGATCTTTTACGGTTTCAATCAGGCAGGTCTTCTCAGCACCTTTAACAAGGTAAGCATTGTAAGATGTTCCATATTCGGTTCTCATGACAATATCAAAAACTCGTAAATCCGGATTTTGAACTCCGACACTGTAGACGTTTTCTTTGATTTCCAATGCGCCCATCTGATCCTCCTCCTATACCAAAAGTTGTCATATTCCTATCATCCATATTACGTGTTTTCCCTTGTCAGGACAAGTATAAACAGCGCTGTTATAACCATTATCAGATTTTGAAACAGTCATAGGTTTATATCATCATAACAACTTATACCTTCATCAGCGGCGCAGAAATTTTGAATTGCCTTTATCCAGGATTTCATCAAAAAGCTCTCGTCCTGACTGATTGGCTACTACAAGCGCACGGATGGAAAAGGAACGCAGCGCGTCCTCGACCGAGAGCGTCCCTTCAGCCGAATCCTTGCGGCCGGTAAAAGGCAGATCATCGGGTCCCCGGCGGCATTGGGCATTAAGATTTATACGGGACACCTGGGTAACCAAAATGTCGATCAACGGGGCTGCCAGCGCAGGTGAACGGGTAAAAATGCTGGCTTGCTGCCCGTAAGGGCATTCTGCCATATAAGCAGCGATCTCATCCATGGAAGAAAAACTGCTGACAGGAATGACCGGCCCGAATTGTTCCACGTGAAACAATTCCATTTCCCTGGTTACCGGGTATAATATGCTGGGATAAAACAAATTGCCCGCATGTTCTCCTCCACCGGGATTAATGATCCCGGCACCATTGGCCTGTGCCTGTTCAATCCAATTGGACAAAACAGCACACTTGTTTTTTTCAGCCAAAGGAGTGATCATAACATCACTCTCCCAGGGCATACCGTATTTAACCTGGCTGATCGCATCGCTCAGAGCGGTTAAAAAACGATCCAATATATCTTTATGCACCCATATATGTTTGAGCGCCGTACATCGCTGTCCGTTATATTCCAGCGCTCCTTGCAGACATTCCCGCACCGTCAATTCCAGATCACAATCGGGAAAAACAAAAGCCGGATTTTTGGCTTCCAAACCTAATATAGTGCGCAGCCGATTGACATATGGATGCTGGCCGATAATTTTATGCGCCACCGCCGTCGATCCTATAAAACCTAAAATATTGATTGAACCGCGCTGCATTATCGGACTGATAATTGAGGCACCATCTCCATTGATAACATTGATAACTCCCGGCGGGAAAGATTCGCACAGTGCATCAAGAAACAGATCCATGGCCCAGGCACCCCAGGCAGGCATTTTCATCACCACAGAATTGCCCATAACAAGTGCCGGAACAAGCATGGCAAAAGTTTCATTGAGCGGGTAATTAAAAGGACCCATCAATAATGTTGGCCCCAGCGGGCACCGTCTTATTTGCGCCTCAAATTCATTCAATTGCTGGACCGAGCAACTGCTCAGATCATCTTCCCGCAGACGGGTAACAGTATCTTCGGCATATTTTATAGTTCGTCTGAATTCATCTCGGCAGGCCTGATATGATTTGGCAATTTCCCACATAGCCCGAAGAATAAATTCTTCTTCCAAAGGAATCATACGCTGAATCAATTTCTCAATACATTTAATTCGCTCTTCCACAGGCATTTGTGGCCATTCACCCAATCCGGAATTATAAGCCTTTTCCGCAGATTGCATTGTTTCCATAGCTATGGCCGGATCCAGCCAGGGCGTAACCCCCAATTCATATGGCTGTATCCCTCCGGCAGTTTTACTTTGGATCGGAGATAATATTTTCTTTGGTGCTGCATCCTTTATTTTGCCATCGATCAAATACCTGGCTTCCTGCTTGAAAGCCGCAGGATGAAAAGCAACTGGAATATCTTCCAGAGCCGGGCATAACCTGCCTGCATCTAAAACTGACATTATCATTCTCCTTACCAAACAGATTTTTTATAGTATGATGAAAACCTGCACCATCAATCCCTGCTGGTTCGCCCATACTAAATACAATCATTTCTGATCATAAACCTTTGATCAAACTATACTGGCATCATAGCATATTCTTTAAATAATTTTTAATTTAGCGGCCTTTATTTATAATTCTCGGTGTTTACCTATGATGCATTTAAGTAAGATAGGTATTTAAACAAAAATTAAAATTAGCATATTTGAATACTTTACAAAACATTACTCAAGTTATATATTTTAACTATTCATATTATGTTATGTAACGTTATGTGTTGTTATGAAATATAATATTCGTTTTAGAGGGAGAAGATTGAAAAAAATATTATATCCTCCTTGACATTAATTCAAGAGATTTTTAAAATATTTGCCTTTGGAATTGTGCGATTCCAACCTGTTGTTTATCAAAATATTTTTCCATTTATTTCCTAATTATCAAATTGGGTTCAAGCAATAA
>JAGFXV010000036.1 GCA_017861475.1 Bacillota bacterium
ATCTTTGATTACCTGACTGACTACCCGCACTTTTTCCATCAGTTCATCGGCGTTTTGGCCTTTTTTCTTAAGCTCCCCTACTTCCGGGGAGGCTTTGTTGCGATAGCTTTTTTCTGCTTCCACCTGGGTCAGCAGTTTGCGTCTTTCTTCGTCCAGGCGGAGAAAGTTATCCAGCGCACCTGGCATGTTGCGGCTGCGCATGGCTTGTTCCACTTTTTCATGATTGGCTCTGATCATTTTGGCATCCAGCATAATAATTCTCCTTCCGGCCCAACTTTCTCTGTTCTAAAAATGCAGGAGTTTGGGCGTGCCTATTATACCGTTTATCGTAGTCAGTTTCTGAATGACGTTATCTTCGACTTTGTTGTCAACGTTAAGGACCATGATGGCGGTATCGCCTTTGGTCTTGCGGGCCACCCGCATGAAGGCGATATTCACTCCGGCTTCACCCATGGCCATGGTCAACTGACCGATAACGCCGGGACGGTCTTCGTTCTGCAGCATCAACACATATCCATCGAGCTCGGCTTCCAGTTCATAGCCGTCGATTTCCACCAGTAGCGGATTTCTGGCCCGGGAAATGGTTCCGCAAACTTCCATCTCATGCTTGGGACTGAAGAATTTAATGGTAATGACATTTTTGTATCGTCTGGCGCTTTGTTCTTCCTTGGACTCATAGATTTTAATACCGCGCTCCTCAGCCATCAGACGGGCATTAACGTAATTGACTTTCTCCCATAACACCGGCTCCAGCAATCCTTTCAGGAAACCAATGGTCAAAATCTCGGTATCATTGCTGGTAAACGGTCCGCTGTAGGTTATCTCCACCCGGGTGAGCGGTATTTTATGCAGTTGATAGTATATTTTGCCCATCTTTTCCGCCAGATTGATATAGGGACGCAGATAATTGAGCTCATCACTGAGCATGGAAGGTAGGTTGACCAAATTGGGAACGATGCCTCCTTCGAGGGCCAGCAACACTTGCTCGGCGATGTTTTCGCCTACGCGTTTCTGGGCTTCAAAGGTATCCGCGCCCAGATGCGGGGTGCACACCACCCGGTCAAATTCAAACAGCGGATTGCCGTTGGCAGGTTCCTTTTCATAAACGTCCAGGCCTACGCTGACAACCTTGCCTGATTTCAAGCCTTCCAGCAACGCAGCTTCTTTCATGATTCCGCCGCGGGCGCAGTTGACCAGCCTTACTCCGTCTTTGGCATGGGAAAGGGCTTCTTCATTTATCATATGGGTGGTTTCTTCGGTCCTGGGAGTATGCACGGTAACAACGTCGGCTTCCCGCATCAGTTCTTCCAGGGTTTCTTTCTTCTCGGCGCCGAATTTTTCAAACCTTTCATCGGCGATATAGGGATCATAGGCGATGACCTTCATGTTAAAGGCTTTGAGACGGGTGGCTACCATGGAGCCGATTCTGCCCAGACCCACGATACCTACGGTCTTGCCGTACAGCTCGGTACCACGGAAAGGCTTCCTGTCCCAGGTGCCTCCTTTGAGTACATTATTAGACCAAGCGGTATTGCGCACCGATGACAGCAGCAAACTGATGGTCTGTTCAGCGGCGGATATGGTGTTGCTGTCCGGAGTGTTGGCTACAATGATGCCGTAACGGGTGCAAGCATCAACATCGATATTGTCAATACCGTTGCCGGCACGACCCACCACTTTCAGACGGGTAGCACGCTGAATCAGTTCTTCGTTGACCTGGGTAATACTTCTTACGATTAGGGCATCGTATTGATCAATGATGGACAGCAGTTCTTCCCGGGAAATACCATCTCTAAAATCTACATCGGCTTTTTCTCTGAGAATGGCCAACCCCTCTTCGGCAATTCTCTCACTTACGATTATTTTCTTTCTCTCCACGATAATTTCTCCCTTCTGACTTTGCTTATTGCTGGTGCATGTTTAGTATGGCTTTTTGGGCTATTTTTAGCCCGGCCCCCATTTCCAGCGGGAAATCGAAATGGACCAGGGTTATTTCCAACGCGGCCAGAACCGCCAGCAGATCAAGCTCGCGTATATAGCCGAGGTGGCCGATACGGAACACGACATTGTCCAGGCTTTGCTGTCCGCCGGCCAATATGATATTGAACTGATCCAGCATGTATTTACGGATCGGATTTGCTCCAATTTCCGGCGGCGCTATTACCGACGTTACGGCTGACGATGCATAACGGTCTTCAGTCAGCAACTTCAACCCCATGGCGCTTACGCTGGCCCGTACCAGATTTCGGTAAGCGGTATGCCGCGCGATTACATTGTCCAGACCTTCTTCTGCCATTATCCGCAGTGCTTCATGCAATCCGTAATACAGCGAAATGGGCGGGGTAAAGGGGGTCTGCCCTTTTTGCTGGTATTTCAGTCCTTCCGCCAGATCCCAATAAAATTTAGCATTGGTATTGCTCTGATAGACCTGACAGGCTCTGTCACTGAAAGCCATAAAACTCAATCCGGGGGGGATCATAAAGGCTTTTTGGGAACCGCTGATAACAACGTCCAGCTTCCATTCGTCCATTCTCAGATCAATCGCCGCCAGACCGCTGACTGCATCCACCATCAGCAGGGCAGGATGATCCCCCATGGCTTCCCGCACGGACTTAACATCATTGTATGCGCCGGTGGAAGTTTCGTTCTGGGTGATTAAAACAGCTTTTATCTCGTGATTTCTATCCTGGTCCAGCCGTTCCTTTATCTTTTGCGGATCCGCGCCGGTCCCCCAGGGAAAATCCATCTTCTCAACTTCAGCTCCGAAGGTTTTGGCGATATTGGCAAAACGGTCACCGAAAACGCCAATGGAAATAGCTAAAACCTTGTCTCCGGGAGAAATAAAATTTACTACGGCCGCTTCCAGCCCGCCGGTACCTGAGGCAGGATAAATCAACAGATTGGCATTGGTACGATAAATTTGTTTTATGCCGGCAATAACATCCTCCAGGATGCCCTTGAATTCCTCGCCGCGATGATTGATCATGGGGCGGTTCATAGCTCGGGCTACGCGCTCCGGCACTGGAGTCGGCCCTGGCAAAAACAAATAAGGCTCACCTTTCATGCTTAAATTAACCTCCTTAAATAAACAATAAAACCCCTCATCCCGATCAGGGACGAGAGGTATTTCCCGCGTTGCCACCCTAGTTGGTGCACAGATATGCACCCTCTTAAGGGTTATAACGGAACCACCGTAACTGGTTTGCAGTCTGCATCCGGGGCGGAATTCAGAAACGGCCTATCCTGGTTCGCAGCTTCCACCAGGTCTCTTGAATAGTGCCAGATCTTACTGTTCCCTTTCATCGCTCTCTCGTTTATTGAGTTTGGGGTTCATTATATTATAGTAAATGCGTAATTTCAAGTTAATCCGATACTTTTTTTAAGAAATATTCATGTATACATTTATCCCCGGTAAGCTCGGGGTGAAATGCCGTAACAAGCAGACGGTCTTCTTCCGCCATAACGATTTTCCTTTCATGGCTGGCCATGATACGGGCTGGTCCCCAGACTCTTTCCACGTAAGGCGCCCGGATAAAAACACCGTTGACCCGGCCGATCGGATCTACCTCCAACTCAGTTTCAAAGCTGTCCACCTGGCGGCCGAAACCGTTTCTTACGACAGCAATATCCATCAAACCCAACATGGGCTGATTCATTCCGATTATTTCTCTAGCCAGCAGGATCATGCCGGCACAGGTTCCCCAGATGGCCATGCCCTGTTCATATCTGGCCTTGATTGCGGTATCCAGCTGATAGGCCTGCATCAATTTGCCGATGGTAGTGCTCTCCCCTCCGGGTATGATCAAGCCGTCAACCTGATCCAGTTCCCGGGCGGTACGGACTTGTATAGCCTGGGCACCACAGTTGGTGATCGCCTGCTGGTGTTCGATAAAAGCTCCCTGTAACGCCAGGATGCCGATTTTCTTACCAGCCACGATCCTGCATCCTCTCTTCCGGCTTGATGGTATCAATATTAATGCCCACCATGGCCTCGCCTAAATCTCTTGATACTTCGGCCAGCACCGCGGCATCATTGTAATAGGTGGTGGCAGCGACGATGGCTTTGGCTCTTTTGGCTGGATCTCCTGATTTGAATATGCCGGAGCCCACAAATATACCGTCGCAGCCCAGCTGCATCATCAGGGCTGCATCAGATGGAGTAGCAATTCCTCCCGCGGCAAAGTTGACGACCGGCAAAGCTTTGAGCCGGGCAACTTCCAAGACCAGCTCATAGGGAGCCTGCAGCTCCTTGGCGGCAGTCATTAATTCTTCGGCGGGCAGATTGCTGATCCAGCGGATCTCATCGTTGACCTTACGGATATGGCGCACGGCTTCGATGACGTTGCCGGTACCGGGTTCTCCTTTGGTGCGGATCATGGCTGCGCCCTCGCCGATACGGCGCAGCGCTTCGCCCAGATTGCGCGCCCCACAGACAAAGGGGACTTTGAAGTCATTCTTGTTGACATGGTACTTGTCATCTGCCGGAGACAGGACTTCGCTTTCATCGATATAGTCCACGCCCAGGGATTCGAGTACCTGGGCTTCCACGAAATGGCCGATACGGCATTTGGCCATGACCGGAATCGTAACGGCTTCCATTATTTTTAAAATTATGGTCGGATCAGCCATACGGGCAATCCCGCCGGCTGCTCTGATATCAGCCGGTACCCTTTCCAGGGCCATGACGGCGCATGCTCCGGCTGCTTCTGCTATTTTTGCCTGCTCAGGGGTGGTGACATCCATGATCACGCCGCCTTTTAACATCTGGGCCAGCCCTGATTTTAATGTAAATGTTCCTTTCTCGACCATATGAATTCCCTCCAACGATATATTGATTTTATTCTTCTTTTTCGGATTTGAAACGTGCCATGGCAGCAATGCTGTCATTCTGAGCAATTCTCATCAGCACTACGCCGCGTGAATATCGCTTCTGGGTCGATATATCTTCCGTCTCCAGGCGAATAATCTGTCCTTCACTGGTCAGGATAATGATTTCTTCATCTTCCTTGACTACTTTGAAGCCTACTACCGGACCGTTCTTTTTGTTTACTTCAATAGCTTTCAGGCCTTTGCCGCCGCGATGCTGGATATTAAATTCCTCCAGGCGGGTCCTTTTGCCATAGCCATTGAGAGTGACCAGAACGACTTCGCCATTGTCGCGGTATTTGTCCACGCCCACCACAAAATCGCTTTGCCCCAGATGTATTCCTCTGACTCCGGCAGCGGTTCGGCCCATGGGGCGTACCTGCATTTCATCAAAGCTGATCGATTGTCCGTCATTGGTAACCAGCATGACCTTGTCATCACCGTCTACTCTTAATACGCCCACCAGTTCATCGTCATCAGCCAGATTTATGGCAATCAGACCGGTTTTTCTGATATTGCTGAAGGCATTCAGCGGGACTTTTTTTACCACTCCGCGGCGGGTGACCATCATCAAATGACGGTGTTCATCGAAGAACTTGACCGCCACCAGGGTACTGACTTTTTCATCCGGGCGCAATTCCATAATATTCACCAATGCCTGTCCCTTGGCCTGGCGTGAGGCTTCCGGAATATGATAGGCTTTGGTGGAAAACACCCTGCCCTGATTCGTAAAGAATAGAATATTATTTAATACCCCGGTAACCAGAATGTCAAGGGCAAAATCTTCGGCGCGGATATTGGAACTGATCCCCTTTCCGCCCCGCTTCTGCGCTTTGTATGTATCAAGCGGCTGACGCTTGATATAGCCCCGGTTGCTTAAGGTAATGACGACCTCATGGTCTTCTATGAAATCTTCCTCATCAAAGTCCACGTTATCATAGGTGATTTCGGTTCTTCTTTTGTCCCCGTATTTGTCCTTGATGTCATCCAGATCTTCTTTGATGATTCCCAGCACCCGGGCGGGGTTGGCCAGAATATCTTCGAAATCAGCGATACGAGCCAGTAATTCACTATATTCCTCTTCCAGTTTGGTTCTTTCCAACCCGGTCAGTTGGACAAAACGCATGTCCAGAATAGCGTTGGACTGGATCTCGCTCAAACCGAAACGTTCGATCAATGCGTTGCGGGCGGTTTCACGATCCTTTGAGGAGCGGATCAGACTGATGATCTCATCCACATTGTCTATGGCAATCTGCAATCCTTCAACGATGTGCAGGCGGGCCTGGGCCAGTTTGAGATCGTGAATGGTCCTGCGGGTGATAACCTCCTGACGGTGTTCGATATAATATTTCAACATGTCTTTCAGGCTCAGGGTTTTGGGCTCGCCATTGACCAGGGCCAGATTGTTGATGCCGAAACTATCTTCCATTTGGGTATGCTTGAACAGCTTGTTGACCAACACATTGACATTGACGTCACGTCTTACTTCGATGACGATCCTCATGCCTACGCGGGCTGATTCGTCACGCAGGTCAACGATGCCGTCGATCCTCTTGTCCTTGACCAGTTCGGCGATCCTTTCCACCAGCTTGGCCTTGTTTACCTGATAGGGAATCTCGGTAATAATGATGGCGGTTTTGCCGCCTTTTCTTTCTTCTATTTCATAGCGGGAGCGTATCTTGATACTGCCGCGCCCGCTTTGATAGGCCTGACGGATGCCGGCGGAACTCATGATTCCGGCAGTGGGAAAATCGGGTCCGGGTAAAACCTTCATAAGCTCATCCAGCGTAACCTCGGGGTTGTCGATATATAATTTCAGGGCTTCCACCACTTCGGAAAGATTGTGGGGCGGCATGTTGGTCGCCATTCCCACCGCGATACCGGAAGTTCCGTTGATCAGCAGATTAGGTATGCGCGCCGGCAGGACCGCCGGTTCCTTGCGGCTATCATCATAGTTGGGCCGCCAGTCGATGGTTTCCTTGTCCAGATCCTTGACCATTTCGTTGGCCATTTTAGACATTCTCGATTCGGTATAACGCATGGCCGCAGCCGAATCTCCGTCTACAGAACCGAAGTTGCCGTGACCGTCCACCAGCGGGTAACGCATGGAAAAATCCTGGGCCAGTTTGACCATGGTCTGATAGATGGCCTGATCACCGTGGGGATGGTATTTACCCATTACTTCACCGACGATAGTAGCAGATTTCTTATGCGGCTTGTCATGGGTCATGCCCTGATCATAGAGCGCATATAAAATGCGGCGGTGCACTGGTTTTAAGCCATCTCGTACATCGGGAAGTGCGCGTGATACGATAACGCTCATGGAATATTCCAAAAACGATTTGCGTACTTCTTTTTCGATATCGATCGGAATGATTTTATTAAAAAGGTTATCCTGTCCCAATTTCTTCATACCCCCCTGGTTTTAAACCATATTTAATTTATCATCTTAAATATCCAGGTTGCTAACGTATTTAGCATTAGCCTGAATAAATTCTTTTCTTGGTTCCACGTTGTCACCCATCAGGTCGGAGAATATCTCATCCGCCTGAATGGCATCTTCAATGGTGACCTGCAGGATGATGCGGTTATCTTCATCCATGGTGGTATGCCACAATTGTTCCGCGTCCATTTCGCCGAGGCCTTTGTAGCGCTGCAGCGACCATTTCTTGTCGGTCTGACTCATAAACTTGTTAAGATCATTGTCATTGTAGAAATAATGTATCTCACTGCCTCTTTTGGCTCCATAGAGCGGAGGCTGGGCGATATAGACATAACCATGCTCGATCAGTTCACGCATAAAGCGATAGAAAAAGGTCAACAGCAGGATCCTGATATGGGATCCGTCCACGTCCGCATCGGTCATAATAAACAGTTTGTGATAGCGCGCCTTGCTGATGTCAAAATCCTCGCCGATGCCAGTGCCGATGGCGGTAATCAGGTTTCGTATTTCTTCACTGGACAGGATCCTGTCCAGACGTGCTTTTTCAACGTTAAGGATTTTTCCCCGCAGCGGCAGTATTGCCTGGGTATTACGGTCCCTCCCCTGCTTGGCGGAGCCTCCGGCAGAATCTCCTTCCACGATAAACAGTTCTGATGCAGCCGGGTCCTTGCTGCTGCAATCAGCTAGTTTGCCCGGCAGGGAGGTCGATTCCAGCGCGCTTTTGCGGCGGGTCAGTTCACGGGCTTTTTTGGCTGCTTCCCGGGCGCGGCGGGCAGAGATGGCTTTTTCCAGAATCCTTTTGGCTTCGGCCGGATTTTCATCCAGGAAGTCATCCAGATTTTCATAAACGGCACTGTCCACAACGCCACGCACAAAGGTGTTGCCCAGTTTGGTCTTGGTCTGGCCTTCAAACTGCGGCTCCTTGACCAGAACCGAGATGATGGCCACGATTCCTTCCCGTATATCCTCTCCGGTCAGGTTAGCTTCGCTCTCTTTCAGAATACCGTTTTTCTTGGCGTAATCATTGACTACGCGGGTCAGGGCAGTTTTGAACCCTATTTCATGGGTGCCGCCTTCCTGGGTACGGATGTTGTTGGCAAAGGAATAGATGTTTTCAGTATAGCCATTGTTGTATTGGATGGCGATTTCCACTACTACATCTTCTTTTTTGACATCGAAATAGATCTCTTTTTCATGGATGGGCTCTTTGTTTTTATTTATGTAGGCAACAAAATCATGCAGCCCGTTGGATTTAAATACCCGCTTGTACCCTTCCGGATCGCGTTCGTCAATGACTTCTATCTGCAAACCCTTGTTCAGAAATGAAAGTTCCCGAATCCGCTGCACCAAAATTTCTCTATCAAATACAACTTCTTCAAAGATTTCCGCATCGGGTTCGAA
>JAGFXV010000336.1 GCA_017861475.1 Bacillota bacterium
TATGGGGTAAAGCCATACACAATCCTGCAACGCAAGGGATATAAAATCGGAGTGTTTGGTCTGATCGGCTATGAAGCATCTTCGAACGCTCCCATGGCAGGAGTTACGTTCGCAGATCCACTGGAAAAGGCTCGCCAGATAACAGATATACTTGTAAAGCAAGAAAAAGTTGATATGATCGTTTGCTTGTCACATTCAGGTACAGTTGAAGATCCTGATAAATCGGAAGATATTATTCTGGCCCAAAAAGTGCCGGAAATCGATGTGATCATCAGCGGGCATACCCACAGCAAATTGGATCAGCCAATCATAATCGGTGACACATTTATTTGTTCAGCCGGTGAATACGGACAGAATCTGGGGGCCATAACTTTACATCAGGAAAGCGCGGGTACCTGGAAGAATGACTCGTACCGCTTGATTCCCATCAATGACAGTGTTCCTGCTGAAAAATTTGTCAGTGAACGTATTGAAGCATTTAAGAACATTGTACAAAGCAGCTATTTGGATGAAATGGGACTGAAGTTTGATGAAAAGCTGGCCTATATTCCATTTAGCTACCAGGATATTTCGGAAATGGGAAACCAGCATGCGGAACAGCCGCTGGCCAACCTTATCTCCGACGCTTACATCTACGCCGTTCAACAGGCGGAAGGAGATAAATACGAACCGGTTGATGTGGCAGTCGTTCCTTACGGAACGATCAGATCTTCTTTTGTGAAAGGTGATATTACCGTAGCGGATGCCTTCAATGTAAGTTCTTTGGGAATCGGGAAAGACAAGAAATCCGGTTATCCTCTGATATCTGTTTATCTTACCGGCAAGGAGCTGAAAACGGCCTGTGAAGTTGACGCCTCCATCACTCCGCTCATGGAACCTGCCCAGCTTTACATTTCTGGCCTTACCTATACTTTCAATCCGCATCGGATGATTTTCAACAAAGTTACCGATGCCGCTCTATTAAAACCGGACGGTACCAGAGTGGAAATCAATGATAATAAACTTTACCGGGTAGTGGTCGGCTTATACTCAGCTCAAATGTTGTCGGTGGTAGGTGATAAATCTTTTGGGATTTTATCGATCGTGCCCAAAACCAGGGAAGGCGTACCCATAACTGATTTTGAGGCGCAGATCATAAATAACCAGGCTGGTGGTGAAATCAAGGAATGGGCGGCTATTGCACGCTATCTGCAGTCATTTGCCACAACGGCACCGGATGGATTGCCGCAGGTGCCGGCCTTTTATCAGCAGGTGCAAGGCCGCAAGATGGTCAACAGCGATACTTCTATTAAAGCGATTGTTTCCCAACCAAATCAGATCGCTCTCATTATTTATACGGTGATTATTTTGATTCTGCTGCTGTTTGCTCTGTTGATCAGGCTGGTGCTGAGACGCTTGCAGAGAATGAGAAAAAACAAACTGAGGGAAGCTGCGAACATGGCGTCTCAGGAATAGTTCTATGGTTATGCTGATTTTCGCTAACGATAGTAAAATATTATGATAACATTGATAATTTATATTATGCCGTACGATATATCTGTGATATATTGCGCTTGAACACAACTTCTAAGTCCGGCTCGGTGTTCGCAAATTAAAAAATGAACAGAAATAGTCGCAGGAAGCATTTGATAAATAAAGGGTGATTGTTATGAGAGTGGCAATCGGAGCACCACATGGCCGTTCAGGTAAAACTACTATAACTTTAGGGCTGATTGCTGCATTGAGAAGGTCGGGGCTTGCAGTCCAGCCGTTCAAAAAGGGACCGGATTTTATTGATCCGGGCTGGCTTGGTCTGGCGGCAGGCAGAAGCTGCCGAAATCTGGACTTGTATTTTCTGAACAAGCAAAGACTGGCTGAGCAATTTGTCAGAGGATGTCATGGCGCTGATATTGCTGTTATTGAAGGAGCCATGGGGCTTTATGACGGCCTTGATCTGGAAGGCAGTGACAGCACTGCGGCCGTGGCCAGAGCCGTCAAAGCACCGATTATTCTGGTAATTGATACAACCAGAATGACGCGCAGTGCGGCTGCGTTGGTCAAGGGCTTTCAGAATTTCGAACCTGATACAGAAATCGCCGGGGTTATTTTAAATAAAGTAGCCCGGGCCAGGCATGAAAACATATTGCGCGGTTCCATTGAAAGTTATACCGGCATACCGGTTGTTGGAGCCATCCCCAAACAAAAAAAGCCTTTTATTGCCGAACGGCATTTGGGGCTTGTCACGGTTGAGGAGTGGAATCAGGTTAATGAATTGTTGGATGAGCTGGGTCAGCAAACCGAAAAATACGTAGATTTGCAGGCTGTATTGAAAATTGCCGCCACCGCCCGTCCTTTGCCCGCAGTTGCCAGTGTGCGCAAAACTGCATCCCCCCGGGTTCGTATTGGTGTCATTAAAGACAGTGTTTTTAGTTTTTATTATCCGGACAATCTGGAAGCATTGGAAGATGAAGGTGCCGAACTGGTCTATATCAACAGTCTTTCAGACAAGTTCCTGCCTGACATTCAAGGTTTATATATCGGGGGAGGCTTTCCGGAAGTATTTGCTCAAAAGCTGGAAGAAAACATATCCCTGCGCGCTTCCATTCGCAGCGAGATTGAAAACGGTCTGCCGGTATATGCCGAGTGCGGAGGCTTGATGTATCTTTGCCGCAATCTAATCTATAACGGACAAAATTATGAAATGTGCGGAGTTTTACCCTGTGATACCCGGATGTCATCGGTTCCGCGGGGACACGGATATACGAAAATGATGACGCACGATTCCAATTATCTCTTTGCCCAAGGCTCTGAGATACGAGGGCATGAATTCCATCATTCCCAGATTTGCAATGTGGATGAAAATGAAATCAACTTTATTTTTAAAGTCGAACGCGGTTACGGCCTGGATGGTCAAAGAGACGGAATTGCGGTCAATAACGTAATAGCCTCTTATAATCACCTCTATGCTCCTTCCCATCCGGAGTGGGCTGCCAATTTTATGATCCAGGCCAGGCAGTATGGGAAAAACTAGCCGCAGAAGTACGAAGCAAATATTGTTCCTACGATAAAAATTAATAAAACAATCTTTAAAAAGCCCCGTGCCAACGGGGCTTTTTGCATAAACACAGCAACAAATTTAATGATGATAATATGAATAACCATATTATACGGATTACTTATTGTGCCGATAAAAATATGCGATTTTACAAAGCAAAGCGTGTTTTCATAAACTTAATTAAACAGG
>JAGFXV010000337.1 GCA_017861475.1 Bacillota bacterium
GTATCAAACTGAACAATCCGCCCGTCCATCATCAGGGCGATCCGGTTGGACATCATCAGCGCTTCCTGCTGGTCGTGGGTAACCAGGATGGTTGTGATCCCATACTCACGGTGCAGATCCAAAACGAGCTGCTGCATATCCTGGCGCAAATTATCATCCAGACTGGCAAAAGGCTCATCCAGAAGGAGCAATTTGGGATTGGCGGCCAGAGCCCTGGCCAAAGCCACCCGCTGTTGCTGTCCGCCCGATATTTCATTGATCTTTCTTTTTTCCAGGCCGGAAAGCTTCACACTCTCCAACATCTTTGCGGCTTGGAGCCGGCGGGTTTCCTTATCCACTCCTCTGATTTTGAGCGGGAAGGCCACATTATCAAGGACCGACATATTCGGAAACAGCCTCAGATCCTGAAAGACAATCACGGCCTCACGGTTATTGGCCGGCCATTCATTGGCGATCATATCATCCATGATGATATCCCCTGCTTGCGGGGTTAAAAGACCGGCAATGGTTTTCAGCATTGTACTCTTGCCGCAGCCGGACGGCCCCAGCAGGGAAATCAATTCGCCCTCCCGGACATCCAGATTAAGTTCATCAAGGATCAGTTTATGGTTTATTGATACTGAAATATTTTGCATTTGCAATTGCAAACGGCCCACCCCCAAAATTTTATGTGAATAGATAACCCTGCCCATCGTGGCTGAATTTCCTGCCCGCGGCATCAAAAACGATAAATACCAGCAGCGTAGCGATGATGAAAACCAAACTGTAGGCCGAAGCCACCGTCCGGTCTCCGCTTTGCAGATACGGGACCATCAGCAGGGTAAACGTCTTGACATGGCCGCCCCCGATTTGCAAAGTCAGGAAATATTGGCTGAAAGAAATTATATATGCCATACAGCCGGAAGAAACCAACCCCGGCAATAATGACGGCAGTGTTATGTCAGTCGCGATTTGCCAGGGAGAAGCACCGAGAATAGCTGCCTGCTCCTCCAGTTTGCTGCCGAATGCCTTGGTTATATCCGTCATGATTTTAATGGTATACGGCAAGGCACAGATCAAATGAACCAGGATGACCCCGTAGATGTTATCAGCCAGCCCCATCCTGATCAGCGGTACATGGATCCCCATGGCAAAAACAGTACCGGGTATGATAATGGGCAGGACGGCCCCGAATTCCACCGCCTGCTTACCGGCAAAATCATAAAACACTAAGGCCCTGGCGGTCATGGCTCCGATCACTACCGCCAGGATCGCCACCGTTATGGATAGCACCACACTCGAACCCAATGTCTGCATGGCGCCTGAATAACTGCTGAACAATTCCGCCATACCGCGCAGGGAAAAAGTTTCCGGCAGCAGCTGCGGCCAGGACCACCGGCCGGCAAAGCTCCATATGGCAACGATCGCAACCGGAACCAGGATCGAAAAAGCAAAAAGCTTTATGATGATTTTCAAGAAAGTATTTCCGGTCTTAGTCATTGGCATTCATTCCGTTCCTCATGCGCTTGTCCCGTTGAACAAGGCGGTAGTAAAGCAAAACAACAATAAAGGAAATGAAAAACATGATCCCGTTTAACGCCATGGCATATGGTCTATGCTGCAAATCCGGATGCGTATATTCAATAAAAGCCTGAACCGGCAGGGCCCTCGGCGCAGTCGCACCCAACAAATAAGGCAGTTCATAAGCCCCCAGGGTAAAAGCAAAAACGATCAGGAAGGCGTTTTTTATCGCCGGCATGCAAAGCGGCAGAGTGACCTCGATGAAGGTCCTCCATTTGCCGGCACCCAGATTCTCTGCCGCTTCCCCCAGCGTCGAGCTGATATTGGCCATGACAGAGATCACGAAAAAAGCGATAAACGGCACTTCTTTCCATAAGTAAGCCAGGATTATGCCCACACCATTGCCGGTATAAAGCAAGGACGGGAAGCTGCTCTGGGAACTGATCAACCCTACGGAATAGAGTACCCGGGCCAGCAGTCCGCTCTGGGCGAAAATGCAGATCACGAACAATGCCACTACCGTATGGGGTATGGCAATGGGAATCTTGACGACCCCCATCATCCTGCCCCGGTCCTGACCGGTCAGAACCAGCGCCGCACATATCAGCACCCCCAACACAGCAGCGGTGACCGAAGAAACCACCGTGATATATAAACTGATCCAAATGGAAGATACCAGCTCCGGGCGGTTGAATATCTCCATATAGTACTTCAAGGTAGGCGTGGTAAGATCCAGCGAAGGGATAATCCCAAAGCTCTGCAAAAATCCGCTGCCGATCCCGTAAATAAAAAACAGGCTGAGGAAGGCAAAAGGCAGGATCAGCAGATAAGGAACAGCCTTCGCCCGGTTGAGCGGGCAAAACCCTTTATGGCTGATGCATTTGATTTGTTCCAGCCACCCGGGATGAAGTTTGATTTTTGCTGTATGCTGGTCGGCTGACATATGATTTACCTCCGCACCGTCTTACCCGTCTTTATCTCAAAAACAGTCTGTTTGAATGTCTTTACACTGAAATTGTCTTACCGCTTATATTATTTGCAATAGTCATGCCAGCTGCTGCGTTATAGTCTAAATCCCCGTATTCACTGGATTTACATGAAATTTCCCAAGAAGCAACCGTCGGGATTTTCTCAAAATAACCTGCCCGTAATTTCATTTTGAGATTCATTCCATACTTGAGCTGCGTTCTGCAATCCTAGAATACTTTTATATTTACCGTTTTCAGCGTTTTCATCAGGCAGAAAAAACAAAAAGACCCGGCACAGCCGAGCCACCGAAATAGTCTCTTAAATATATCATACTTAGCGTTAGGGAAGCGACGATGCCATATGGCATCTAGTACCGAAAGCGATCAGAAGGCAAGCGCAGCGTAGCCTGAGCGTCGGTGCATCTCATAACCGAATAAATGAGATCCTTCGTCGCCTTCGGCTCCTCAGGATGACAAAAACGAGTACCTTTTCAGTGGCCTCGGTACAGCCAACTCCAGTTTAGTTCTTACTTTAAATATCCCTCGATTTCAAATATGCCAAATGTTTTCAGGTTGGGAATGTAGAATGGATATTTTTCCTGCCCGGTCTCGACCAAACGCTCGGAAAGGAAATTACTCAGGTCTTCTTCACTGATCCTGGAAGCTTCTGCCCTGACAAAGCTGCGCGCTTCCTCCATGGATCGCAGCGGCTGGCCAAATTCCAGGCTTACATCCTGGAG
>JAGFXV010000037.1 GCA_017861475.1 Bacillota bacterium
AATTCCGGTCGATGTCGCGGCGGCTTTAGGCGGATTTGCCATTTTGACCATGTATATCGGGGTGATCCTTTATTTCTTTCAGGATGATCTCAAAAGGCTGTTGGCTTTCTCCACAATCGTCAATTTGAGTTATATGGTTCTCGGTCTTGCCATGGGGGCGATGGGGTCGAAGCTGGCTTTGGAAGGAGGTCTGCTTCACCTGATCAATCACTCCTTCACCAAAAGCTTGTTGTTTTTAGCCGTGGGGGCGATTTCCTGTGCGACCGGCACCAGGAAAATATCAGTACTGAGCGGTTTGGGCAGGAAAATGCCGATTACCGCAGCGGCTTTTATCATAGGTGCATTGGCCATCAGCGGCGTACCTCCTTTTGGTATCTTCTGGAGCAAGTATTTAATTATCGCCGGAGCTTTTCAGCTTGGCAGTACCTTGGGAATAATCATGGGAGTACTGGTACTTTTGGAAAGCCTGGCAGGCTTTAGCTGGTTCCTGGTGGTGGTCCACCGGGTTTTCTTTGGAGCCATCTCGCCGGCCGCTGAAAATGCGCAGGATCCGCCGCTGACGATGCTAATTCCTCTCCTGGTTTTGATTGTCCTCAGTATTATTACACCGTATTTCGTTCTGCCGCTGATTAACTTTGTGATAGGGGGGGTGTTCTAATGAACCCTGCAGTAATTTGCGGTGCGGTATTTATCATACTGGTCCTGGCAGCCGGGATTTCCTTAGTGGTTCAAAAGTGGCGTCCGGCCAGTATCTTAAGCATGTTGGCTGTTCTGGCTGCAGGCGCAGGAATGCTTGTACTTGCTTTTGAGGTTTTTCTAAGCGGGCCGGTTGATTTCAGTTATGGCTGGCAGGTAGCCAGTTTCCCTGCCAGGCTGGCATTTCACGTTGATTACCTGAGTGCATTTTTTCTTTTCCTGATTGCTTTGTTGTCCATATGTTCAGCCGTTTATGCGTTAGGCTTTATGCCGGTATTTCGGGCTATGAATCCCGGCCGTTATTATGTTCCGTTTATCCTGTTTGTTACCGGAATGTATGGTGTAGTCGTTTCCGCGGACTTGTTTTACTTTTTACTCTTTTGGGAAACGATGACGCTGTTCTCCTATTTGCTGGTGGTCTTTGAGGATTCTCCTTCAAATCTGAAGGCTGGTTTTACCTATTTTCTAGTGACGCAGATTGCTTCGGTCGGCTTGATCGTCGTATCAGTTTTTCTCTACAGCCGTACCGGATCACTGCTTTTCACAGATTTGCCGGGCTTGTTTAAGGATTTGGCCATTGCCAATCCAGGTGTATTGCATCTTATGCTGGCTTTATTCTTTATTGCTTTTGGGGCCAAAGCCGGTGTATTTCCCCTGGGCTTTTGGATGCCCGGTGCATATGCCGCAGCTCCTGCCAGTGCTACCGCAGTCTTTTCCGGGGTGATGAGCAAGATGGGAGTCTATGGAATACTGCGTGTTTTTGTCTGGCTGCTGCCGGTATCGGGTGTTGCCTCAACATGGGGTCTTATTATAGCCTCTTTTGGAGTTCTCTCGATGTTAATCGGTAATTTAAGGGCGCTGGTGGAAGTGGACGGCAAACGTTTGCTGGCGCAAAGCAGTATCGGACAAATGGGTTATATTTTGTTGGGTATAGGAGCCGGCTTGTATTTCCAGACGACCGTTCCGGTTATCAGTGCTTTGGCTTATATCGGTGCTGTTTATCATGTACTCAATCACGCCTTTTTCAAGTCATTGCTCTTTTTTAATATGGGCTCGATATTTTACCGGACCGGGACCAATGATCTTAACCAGGTTGGAGGCATGATCAAATTGATGCCGGCCGCTTGTGCTGCTGGTCTGGTGGGTTCACTGGCTATTTCCGGGATGCCTCCCTTCAATGGTTTTATGAGCAAATGGCTTTTGTACCAGGCTTCCATATTTGGCGGCTCGACAGCTCCCATATTTGCTCTCTTTGGGGTCATCGCGATCTTTATCAGTACTGTCAGTCTGGCAGCTTATTTAAAATATATCGGTACAGCCTACCTTGGCATTTTACCGAAGAAATTCAGCAACGAGCCTGTAGGACAGCCTTTTAGCATGGAAGTGATCCAGGTTTTGCTGGCTTTGGGATGTATCCTGTTGGGACTGTTGCCCGGCCTGCCGGTACGTATCTTTTATGACCTGGTTTCCAGCTCGGCTGCCGGCGTACTTCCACAGGCAGGGCAGGTAATGAGCAAACTGGCCTGGGGAGGCAATTCCATGGTTCAGCTTAACAGCAACCTTGTCTATTCGGGATATACCCCTTTGGTTGTGCTGGTGGCTCTTCTGGTTGGAATCTTGCTTAGCTGGGCTTTGTCCAGGGTTTACCGGGTTCCGGTTCAGCCGGTGGAGATATGGAGTTGCGGCGAAAGGGTTGAGAGTGATCTGATTCGCTATCGGGCAAGCAGTTTTTACAGGTCATTTACTGACAATCTGGCTTTCCTGTATCGCAACAGAAGCTGGCCGCAGTTGAAATTACCGGTTGCTTTACCAGCCATTCTGGATTTGGATAGATGGTTATTTTTCCCTATCGCCCAGGGCTTTTTAAAGTGTTCCCGGATCATAAGCCTGACTCACCGGGGAAGACCACAGCTTTACCTGCTCTGGCAAGTGATTGGGATAGTGCTTGTTTTCCTGGGTATATTTTGGTTAAAGGGGGTTTAAAAAATGTCAACTGGTCATGAATTGCTTAATCAAATTGAAACGAAATTTCCTGGTGCTGTGAAGGTTGACTCCGTGACGGAGAGAGTGGCTTTCTTGTCGGTTTGTGATGAGCAACTGGTTGCGTTGGCAGACTTCCTGGCCAACCAGATGAATGCCAGGTTTGTTATGGAAATAGGAACAGATAAAAGGCCCGTCAATCAAAAATATGAATTATCCTATATTTTTTGCCTGGATCAGGAGGGTTTTGAGATCAGTCTCAAGGTAATGGTGGATGAAAATAAATTGGAGGTTCCCTCGATCACACCTGTGATCCCCGGGGCCGGCTGGGCAGAACGCGAAGTTTATGACATGCTGGGAATCGTTGCGGTCAATCATCCTGATCCGCGTCGTCTGGTCCTGGCAGATGACTGGCCTGAAGATCTGTTTCCCATGCGCAAGGACTTTGAACACGATAACCGGCCACCGGCTGCGGAAGTTAAGAAGATCATGAAAGAACCGGACGGCAATGCCACCGTTGTGAGTGTTGGCCCGTTTTTCCCCACCTTGGAGGAACCTGCCTACTTTCGGCTTTTTGTTGAAGGTGAAAAAGTGGTGGGATGTGATTACCGGGGATTTTTCAGCCATCGTGGCATCGAGAAACTGGCTGATAAAGTACTGGATTATAATCAGGTACCATTTATGGCGGAACGTATTTGTGGTATTTGCGGGTTTGTGCACAGCTGCAGCTATTGTCAGGCGGTTGAAATGGCGGCGGAAATTGAAGTGCCGGCCAGAGCCAGATATATCCGGACGATCATGCTGGAATTGGAAAGAATTCACAGTCATTTGCTGTGGATCGGGCTGGCCGGTCACATTATTGGTTTTGACACCGTGTTAATGCAATCCTGGCGGGTTCGCGAACCGGTCATGTGGTTATGTGAACAAATCACAGGTAATCGCAAAACCTATGGGATGAACCTGGTCGGCGGCGTCCGGCGTGATATACCGGAAGATCTGCACCCTAAGATTTTGGAGACCCTGGATAAAATTGAATCTGAAAGTAGGACCATTATTGATGCCATTATCAAAGACAAACCGCTTTTGATGCGTCTGCAAGGAGTAGGTACGCTTTCCCGGGAGGATGGCCGCAAGCTTTGCGTGGTTGGTCCCACTGCCCGCGCGTCCGGGCTGGAAACCGACATACGTGTCAAGTATCCATATGCGGCTTATGGCGAGCTCGATATGAAAGCGGCCTTCCAAACCGGCGGGGATGTTTTAGCCCGGACGCTGGTGCGGGCCGAGGAACTGTTTACAGCCATTGATCTGGTGCGGCAAGCTTTGCAGAAGATGCCTGAAGGGCCTATTATGGCTGAGTTTTCAGATATTCCGCCGTATCGTGAAGGGATTTCGCTGATTGAAGCACCGCGGGGAGAATCCCTGCATTATGTTCTGACCGGGCCGGACAACCGTCCCTACCGTTGGTCAGTACGTGCTCCAACGTATGCGCAATTGCAGGCCATACCGGATATGTTGTCCCGGAGTACGGTTGCTGATTTTCCTCTGATTGTGGCGAGCATAGATCCTTGTTTTTCCTGTACGGAACGGGTGGAAACGGTCGATCGCTCCAGTCACACCATAAAAACCTATCGGCGCGAGGAGCTTTTGCAGCAGTTGCAAAATAAGTACCGGGGAGGAGAACGGTCATGAGAGTGGTACTGATCGGCATGCTTAATATTTTGATTGTTTTATTGCTTTCACCATTATATGAAGGAATTATGCGCAAGGTACGGGCAGTTATTCATTCCCGTCAGGGGCCGCCTGTACTCCAGCCCTACTATGACCTAGCCAAGCTGATGTTAAAAGATGATCAGATAGCAGAAGGCAACTTTATTTTTAAGAGTGCGCCGGTGTTGTGTCTGGGGAGCATCATTCTCGTTGCCTTATTTATACCGTTGGGAACGGCTGCTCCGCTGGGCTTTGCGGGTGACGCTCTGGTGCTGGTATATCTGTTGACCATGTCCGCGGTATTCATTATCTTAGGCGGAATGGCATCCAGCAATCCGTATGCATTCCTGGGTGCTAACCGCGAAATGATGCTGCTGTTGGTGGTGGAGCCTGTTCTGGCCATATCTTTGCTGACCGGAGCAATTAAAGCGCATTCACTGCTGTTGAGCAACATCAGCGGCTATATGCTGGCCAATCCGACATTTTCGATGGCTGTGGCCGGACTGGCATTTTTCCTGGTGATCCAGCCGGAAATGGCCAAAATTCCTTTCGATCTGGCTGAAGCTGAAACCGAGATCATGGAAGGACCGTTTATCGAATATTCCGGTCGCAAGCTGGCCTTTTTTAAATGGGCTTTTTGGGGCAAACAGGTTATTTTTGTGGCTCTTTTTGCCCAGATCTTTTTACCATGGCTGCGGACCAGTTTTGCTCCTGTAAATATTCTTATCAGCTTGCTGGAAGTGCTGGTGTTAGTGGTTGTAGTGGAATTGATCGCCACGTTAAACCCCCGGTTAAAAATTGAGCAGGCCATCAGATATTTTGCCGGGATCATCGTTTTTGCTCTGGCCGGCATGGCATTAGCCTTGCTGGGACTGTAGGGGGGGATACGTTATGTGGTTGAGTAAATTTAAAGAACTGAAACTGTGTCTGAAGGCAGGACGGGTAACCCTACCTTACCCTTTGGCCCCGGGAGAAACCATGAAAGGTTTTCGGGGACGCCCTGTATTAAACGGTGATTTGTGTTTGGGTTGCGGTGCCTGCGCAGCAGTTTGTCCGCCGCGAACCATTTTTGTAATTGACGAGCAGGATACGCGTACGATTCAGGTTGATTATTCTCGTTGCACGTATTGCGCGCGTTGTGAGGAAGTCTGTCCGGTAGGAAGTATTACCTTAAACAATGAGTTTGAACTGGCTACAACCAATAAAAATGACATGAAATTATCTGCGACATTGAGTATGGCTAAATGTAAAAATTGCGGTACGCCATTTACAACCCAACGTATGTTGGCCAAGCTGACAGACGATTATTACCCGGAATGGATGCAGGTGAAGGTAGATCCGCCGGAATGGTTTTCAATTTGTCCGGACTGTCGCAAAAAATTGGAAGCCAGCCGGCTAAAGGGGGGAAGTAAAATTGTTTAGTCCAATGCAGTTGATCATTATAATTTTAAGCTTTGCTCTGGTTCTTACCTCTTTTTTAACGGTAGAATCACGTGATCTGGTAAAATCCTCCCGGGCGTATCTGGCGCAGGCTTTGCTGTTGGTGGTTATCCTGGCGGTTTATGCGGTTTATTTGCCCAATCACGAGCTTTTCCTGTGGTGCGTAATGATCCTGATTACCAAGGGAATCATGGTACCTTATCTGTTGCGTTACTACGGACGTAAAGTCAGCCGGCAGGAGGCAGAACCGCTGATTAGTTTTTGGCCGTCACTGGTTATCGCGTTAGGGTTAATTATTGTATTCTTCTGGCTGACCCACAGCAATTACAGTTTTATTGTGCCGTCTGATGCTGTGGCGGGTGAGCCTTACCGCACCAACCTGGCGGTAGCGGTTACGGTCTTGTGTCTGGGGCTTTATGCGCTGCTGACCCGTCGGGATGCAGTAAAAGCAGTTATTGCCCTGTGTCTGATGGAAAACGGTGTCCACTTGGCATTGATGAGCCTGGCACCTACCATTCCCGAGACTGCCATGATCGGGGTGGCAACGGACGTGGTTATATCCATATGGATGCTTTTGTATATCATTACGGGGATATACAGTAAAAATGGTTCGACGGATGCCTGGGAACTGTCGAAATTAAGGGGTTAAGGGGGTGACGAGTGAATGTACGAATCAAATTTACTTTTATGGCTGTTCCTGATTCCGGCTGCGGCAGCTTTGCTGGAAGCTATGTCGGGTCGGTACCGGGCCAAACAAGCCGGAATTATATCCATCATTGGGGCAATTCTTACGTTGCTGGTCGCCCTGAGCATGTGCCGTGAAGTGCTGGCAGGAAATACATTAACTGCCTGGAACGATCAGCTTTATGCCGATGCGCTCAGTTCATTGATGGCGCTGATTGTCACCATCGTTGGTCTGGCAGTCCTGGTATTTTCATACCGTTATATGCGGCATGATGTTGAAGCAGGAAAGACAACCACTGAAAGATTACCGCTTTACTTTGCTTTGATATCAATCTTCATAAGTACCATGGCATGGGGAACAGTAACCAATAACCTGGTTATGCTCTATGTTATTATTGAGGCAACGACACTGGCTTCAGCCCTGCTGGTTACGTTCTATTGGAAACCGGAGTCTTTGGAGGCCGGTTACAAGTACTTGATTTTATGCTCGGTAGGGATTACCCTGGCCCTTTTGGGAACGGTTCTGCTATATGCTGCGGCCGTACCTTTCCTGCCGGGAGATAAGGCTTTGCTGATTACTGAATTGGTGAAGATATCCGGGCATATCCCATCAAATATAGTTTTTATCGCTTGTGGCTTGATTTTGATTGGTTTTGGCACCAAGGCCGGTATAATACCTTTCCATGCCTGGCTGCCGGATGCGCATTCCCAGTCACCCAGTCCTGTCAGCGCCCTGCTTTCAGGTGTAACCATTAAGGTGGCTATTTATGCGGTAGCCAGAATCCTGACGATTTTCTATCCACAATACAGCGCGCTGGCCACGTTTTTAGTTCTGGTGGGTGCGGTAACCATGCTGCTGGGAATTATTCTGGCCTTTATCCAGGATGATCTGAAGCGTATGCTGGCTTACAGCAGCGTCAGTCAGATGGGCTATATCGTCATGGGATTTGGCATTGGGGGTTATGTGGGCTTTTATGGATCTGTATATCATATGCTCAACCATGCGTTGTTAAAATCTCTGCTCTTTTTATGTACCGGTGCGCTGCTCTATACCAGCGGAACGACTTTGATCAGTGAGCTGCAGGGGAAAAAGCAAGGAACCCTTACCGCCATCTGTTTCTTTGTGGCAGCTTTGGCCGTGGGCGGGCTTCCCCCGCTGAATGGTTTTTGGAGCAAATTTACGATTTTTGTAGCGGCCGCCCAGGCGCAAAATTGGTGGGCCGTAGGGATTGCCGTCTTCACCAGTTTGTTGACGCTGGCTTGTCTGGTACGGGCCGGATACCGGATCTTTCTTTATCAGGATGATCATCACGGAGGAGAAGCTGCCATCGCTCTTGAAGAACCAGGTAATGCAGGACATGAAGGGCATATCGGTATTCCCTCCCTGCCACTGTCAATGTCCATGGTAATGGTGATTTTGGTAGCATTGAGTGTGTTGTTGGGCGCATATCCGTCCATTATTTATCCGCTTTTGGATTTGGCCAGTAAATCGCTTCTGCACTTGGCGATAGGAGGTTAGCGAAGATGTTTGATCAAGAAAAAATTGCAGCACTCCTTAAAAAACATTTTAAACGTTCCTTGTGGGTCTATCATGCCAATGCCGGATCCTGCAACGGCTGTGATATTGAGGAGGTAAATGCTTTTACACCGTATTATGATGCAGAGCGTTTCGGCCTCAAGCTGGTAGGCTCCCCGCGGCATGCTGATGTATTGCTGGTTTCCGGACCGGTTACCCGCCAGGCCTTGCCGCGGTTAAAAGAACTGTACGATGCCGTACCCAATCCCAAGCTGGTCATTGCCTGCGGCTCCTGTGCCGTTGGGGGTGGTGTCTGGTTTGATACCTATCACACCATGGGGGGATTGGACAAAGTACTCCCGGTGGACTTTTTTATCCCCGGCTGCCCGCCGCGCCCGGAGGCCATTCTCTGGGGGATCGCTGTGGCTATGGGACTGGTGGATAAAAAGGTGGAACCGTATAATTATCAGGAAAATACTGCTGATAAACCGATGGATAATATTTAAAAAACGCAATCCGACCGGGAGGGATAAGCTTGGAAATGAACCTGCGGGACAGAATAAAAGGCCGCACCATGATTATTGGTGTCGGCAATACGCTCAGAGGTGACGACGGCTTTGGTCCCTCCC